>JAGLBU010000130.1 GCA_023146575.1 Methylococcales bacterium | reverse complement strand
GCAATAAAAATATCCGCTGACTTACAATCTGAAATCAATAAAACATCATATTTTTTAATATTACAGCGGTTAGGTGCAGGAATTTGTATATTAGCATTTGGTGTGTTTTGATCGGCACTCAAGTTACTGCAAATATCACCATAATGCGCTGAAAAAACATCGGTACCTTGTGTACAATTACCGCTCGCGCCACAAAAACCAGCATTCCAATTTTTTTGAATATTATCACGCCCTATTATGCCTAAACCATCAGCAACCGTTGTAAGCGGCATTGGGTTTGGATTTGGGTTTTTTGGGTCTAACCAACGTTTCGCTTTTTTAGTCGTACAACCTTGATGCCCTGCCATTCGAATATCACGGGTTAAAAAGTCCATTGCAAAGCGCCCATTTTCTTGCATTCTGGATAAATTATCTTGCATACGATAACTTTGGCGACTGCTCATAAAGATTTGCATCACCCCGCCTAATAAAAATACGCCAATGAGCATGGCAATCATAATCTCAATTAAAGTCATACCCGATTGCTTCGTTTTAAGTGTAAAAAAAGTCATAGTTTAAAACTCATTTTAAATTTTAATTCATCACTTTTTTTAAACGCCGCTTTGGTTTTATTTTTATCTACCCAAGTCATCGTAATCATAAAGGTTTTATCTGCTACTGCCCCAAGTGATTCTATTTTCCCAACACCATTAGGCAGTTTTTGAATAATATGCTCATTCCATTCAAACAAATCTTGTTCTGCCATTTGAGTAGGACTGCACGTTCCTGAAATTTTAAGACACGCGGCTTGTTTTCCTGCATTACTAGGCTTTTTTTGAACATAGATACTGTTACTTCCACGTTTTGCATTCACCATATTAACCCGCATTCTATCCGCCATATCATAAGCAATTTGCGTGGCTTGACTACGATGATAGGCGCTTAAATTATGCCGTAATCCTGTCATTTGCAATCCTGCTAATCCTAATAGACCAATAGCTAATATCACCATGGAAATTAAAATTTCGATCAAGGTAAAGCCTTTATTATTTTTCATCAAAAATACCTAGAGGAAACCAAAAGAATAAAATTTAAACACATTTGCTTACATTATTTTTTGTCACTCGGGTTCGCCCAATACTATTAAGGGTAATTTTTCGAGAGGTTTTTTTATCTTTTTCAGTCGTACAAAGACTAAAAGAATCATTTAAACGCCCCGTGGAGGTTTGATACAACCCCGTTGGCTCGTAAACCAGCCAGCCTTTTATATTTCCACCGGTTCTTAAGGTATAACTACTCTCTAACGCTTGGTATTCTTTTAATAAGGTATCGGAATTTTTATCAAAAACTTTATTACTATTGTTATCAATATAAATTGTCCATCCATTCTCCCATTTTTGCCCGCTGGCATTGACACTTGCAACATAAACAGATTGGTTACGTTTAATCGCTTCACTACGCGCAAAATTCAAAGAAGCGATGAGTTCATTCGCTTTAGTGGTTAAGCGAGTACTGTTAATGGTTCCCATAAAGCTTGGCAATCCCATAGAGGTTAATATACCCAATATTGAAACTGTAATAAGTAACTCAATAATGGTAAAACCACTGAGTTGCTTCGTTTTTTTATAAAAAAGATTCATAACGACCATTAAGGTAAAATTTAGTGTGACAAGACGCTATTTAAAATAGGAAAAAATATACTTGAATTCTAATCAAGCAATTAATAAGCCACCGTAGATAAACGCTAGCCTTCAACGGCTAAAATAGAATATTTATTTATAAAGTTGGCTAAACTATGGATAATTTAGGTCATTAACTGACAAATAAGGCGCGTACTGAATGGTTTTAAGCTCTAGATAATCGCTAGCATGTTGTCTAATGCCTTTTTAGCCAGAGTTGATTCTTGTGCATCGACTTTAACCTGATTAACGACGACACCTTG
>JAGLBU010000013.1 GCA_023146575.1 Methylococcales bacterium | reverse complement strand
GGCGTTTTAGTGGTGGAAGAACTGGAACACGCCAAAGCCCGTGGTGCAAAAATTTATGCTGAATTAACAGGCTATGGTGCTACTTCAGATGGCTACGATATGGTACAACCCTCTGGCGAAGGCGCAGTGCGTTGTATGCAACAAGCGATGGCTACTATTGAAGGTGAAATAGACTACATCAATGCGCATGGAACCAGTACCCCAGTCGGCGATACCCGTGAGCTTGAAGCCTTACGAGCCGTGTTTGCGGATAAAAAAATGCCCGCGGTTAGTTCAACTAAATCCTTAACAGGTCACGCATTAGGCGCGGCAGGGGTTAATGAGTCTATTTATTCGCTGCTCATGATGGAAAATAATTTTTTAAGTGCCTCGGCGAATATTACCCAACTTGATCCTTTAGCCGAAGACATTCCTATTGTTCGTACACTGCAAACGGATGTCCAACTCAACACCATTATGTCGAATAGTTTTGGCTTTGGCGGCACCAATGCCACCTTAATTTTTCAGCGTTATCACGATTAAAAAATGACTCGAGCCGATACCCTTGAAATATTACGGAAAATTAAACCAACCCTAATACAACAATTTGGTATTACTCGGCTGGCTTTATTTGGCTCAACCGCCCGCAACGAGGCTTTAAAAAATAGTGATGTTGATATTTTGGTCGCCTTCGAGGGTTTTGCAAATTCAAAACGTTATTTTGGTCTGCAATTTTATTTAGAAGATAGCTTACAATGCAACGTTGATTTAGTCACCGATAATGCACTACGCCCTCAGTTACGACCTTTTATTGAACAAGAAGCCATTGATGTCTAAAATCATTCGTGAATGGCTTTTTTATATTGATGACATGATTGGCTTTGCTGAAAAAGTAATGACTTACACAAAAAAATTTTCTCAAACTGATTTTGTGAACAATGAATTAAATTATGATGCCACTATTCGTAACTTAGAATTAATCGGTGAGGCGGCAACCCATATTCCTGAAGCGATACGCCAAAATAATCCCAATATTCCATGGCGACAAATTATTGCCACGCGTAATCTTTTAATTCATGGCTATTTAGGCATTGATAATGATACTCTGTGGAGCATTATTACAACCGATATTCCGCCTTTATTATTAGAATTAAAACAGTTTAGAAAAAACAAATGAAAATAATTTTTGCAGGCACACCTGATTTTGCTGTTCCCACCTTGCAAATGCTGATTGACTCTAAGCATGAAATTTGTGCGGTTTATACCCAACCTGATCGCCCTTCTGGACGTGGTCGAAAACTGAAACTCTCTCCTATAAAAGCGTTAGCACTGGATGCGAATTTAACCGTGGTTCAGGTTGAAAACTTTAAAACCTCTGACGCACTCAAAACCCTACAGAGCTTTAATGCCGACCTCATGATTGTGGTGGCTTATGGCTTGATACTGCCACAAGCAGTTTTAGATGCCCCTAAAAAAGGTTGTTTAAATATTCATGGTTCTTTATTACCACGTTGGCGAGGGGCAGCGCCCATTCACCGTGCCTTGATGGCAGGGGATACCGAAACAGGGGTCACCATTATGCAAGTGATTAAAAAGCTGGATGCGGGTGACATGCTACATAAAAAATATTGCCCCATTTCTGAACAGGACACATCCAGTGATTTACACGACAAACTCGCTGATTTAGGCGCAATTGGCTTAAAAAAAGTTTTATCACAACTTGAAAATGCCCAATTAACCCCTGAAGTGCAAAATGAATCTCTTGTCACTTATGCGGAAAAATTACAAAAAACCGAATCACAATTGGATTGGACACAAACGGCAATCGTATTAGATCGACAAATTCGTGGCTTAAATTCTTGGCCAGTGGCGCAAACTTTATATAAAGGCAAAAACATGCGAATTTGGCGCGCGATCATTGAAAAAAATAGCCCTAAAAAATTAGCGATTGCAACGGTTTTTAGCGATGGAAAAACCCTATTAGTCGGTACAGGTGAGGGTATTTTACGTTTAGAAGAAATCCAGCTTCCCAATGGAAAACGCATGCTTATTCACGCTTTTTTAAATGCTCATCAAGTTAATGGTATTCAACTAGGCGAATGAATTTACGCAAACCTACCACCCAAATTTTATTGCGGGTTTTAAAAGAAGGTCGTTCGCTCACCAACGCTTTAGATAAAGACTTAGCCCCCTTAGACACGCCCCAAGACAAAGCGTTTGTGCAAGCCTTATGTTATGGGGTTTTGCGTGATTATCATAGACTGGATTTTATAGTAACCTTGTTGCTCAGCAAACCCTTACGTAATAAAGACCATGATATAAAAATACTGATTTTAATGGGAATTTATCAACTTCGCACCATGCGAGTCAAACCTCACGCGGCGGTTTCTGAAACGGTTGCCGCCGTGGGTAAAAAATCATGGGCAAAAAAATTAATTAATGGGGTTTTACGACAGTATATTCGTGAACAACAGACACTTGAACAACAAATTGAAAAAAATCCTGTTGCCAACTATTCCCATCCTCAATGGTTAATTGATTGCTTTAAAAAGGACTGGGGACAACAAGCGGTTTCTCTTTTTGAACAAAATAATCACCCTGCACCGATGGTTTTACGGGTTAATTTAACGCAAAGCACACAAACCGATTATCAAGCCTTATTAGCGCAACAAGACTTCTCGACAGACATCGTTGCCTTTACAAAAACCGCCCTTGTTTTAAAACAGGCGGTGATGGTGGATCAATTACCTTATTTTAAAAACGGCTGGGTATCGGTGCAAGACACCGCTGCACAACTTGCCGCGCCGTTATTACAACTTCAAAAAAACCAACGGGTACTGGACTTATGTGCCGCCCCAGGTGGAAAAACGGCGGCAATCTTAGAGTTAGAACCGTCCGTAAAAATGACCGCATTGGATATAGATGCCACACGTGTAAAACGTATCCGTGAAAATCTACAGCGCTTAAAATTATCGGCAACGCTTATCACCGCCGATGCAAGTGACTTTAAAACATGGTGGGATGGGACTTTTTTTGACCGAGTGCTGGTGGATGCGCCGTGTTCAGCGCTAGGAGTGATTCGTCATCATCCTGATATTAAATTATTACGCCGTGAAAGTGATATTGAAGCCTTAGTCAAACGCCAAGCTGAAATTTTAGATGCGGCATGGACTGTCTTAGCCGTGGGTGGAATATTACTTTACGCGACCTGTTCCCTGTTAAAGCAAGAAAATCAAACCCAAATTGAATCCTTTTTAAAACAACATTCTGATGGATTTGAAATTCCTATTGAAGCGGAGTGGGGTATCCCTCAAACCATTGGCCGACAAATTTTAACGGGTGATCAAACGATGGATGGCTTTTATTATGCGCGTCTTGGAAAAAATAAGGGTAATAAATAACATAACCCGTTTTTATTCACCTCGTTTTTTAGGGGCTAATTGATCTTGAAACACCTCTGCTCGAATTTGTCCTTCTAACTGTTCGGCTTTATCGGGGTGAGTGCTTAAAAAAGTGCGAACATTTTCTTTTCCTTGACCTATTTTTTCATCTCCATAGCGATACCAAGAACCTGATTTTTGCAATAGGCCATATTTCACGCCTAAATCAATCAGCTCTCCTGTAAAAGAAACGCCTTCTCCATAAAGAATATCAAAGCGCGCTTCTTTAAACGGTGGGGCAACTTTATTTTTAACCACTTTAATACGGGTTTCATTACCAATAATTTCATCGTCTTTTTTAATCGACCCAATACGGCGAATATCCAGTCGAACCGAGGCATAAAATTTTAAGGCATTACCGCCTGTTGTGGTTTCAGGACTGCCAAAGGTCACCCCAATTTTACTACGCAATTGATTGATAAAAATAAGCAGGGTATTACTGCGTTTAATAACAGCAGTTAATTTTCGTAACGCTTGCGACATTAATCTTGCTTGTAAGCCCATATGACTGTCACCCATGCCACCTTCAATTTCTGCACGTGGCGTTAACGCAGCGACAGAATCAATCACAATAATGTCGATGGCATTAGAGCGCACCAAGGTTTCGGTAATTTCTAATGCTTGTTCGCCAAAATCGGGTTGTGATAATAATAAATCATCAATATCAACGCCAATTTTTTCAGCATAACCTATATCTAAAGCGTGTTCAGCATCAATAAATGCCGCCGTGCCACCTTGTTGTTGGACTTGAGCAATAACTTCTAATGTCATGGTAGTTTTACCTGATGACTCAGGCCCGTAAATTTCAACCACACGCCCTTTAGGTAACCCGCCGCAACCAAGTGCTATGTCTAAGGATAAAGACCCTGTTGAGACTATATCAAGCCCACGTAACGCAGTGGAGTCACCCATACGCATCACAGAACCTTTTCCAAATTGTTTTTCTATTTGCATTAATGCGGCACTTAAGGCTTGTTTTTTCTTGTCGTCCATTATTAAAATTCCTCAACAGGATAATAAATAAAGCACTATTATCACATAGAGCCTATTTTTTATAGGGGCTTTAAGGGAAAAAATGGTCACTATGTTTTGAAAGAAAAGCCTTTTAAAGTCAATTTTGGTAGAATATCGTTTCATTTTTTAGAGCATTAACCAAGCAGTACTAACCTTACATATGCTTTATTTTCAAATTAATATCACAAAATGACTTGAAGCAATCTATAAAGTCGGTACAATTTTTATTTATTTCACATGACAATACCATGATGAAATCCTCAAACAGCTAATGGGAGTAACCATGAATAATGCGAGTGTTTCGCGACAGGTTGCTGTAAATATTAAAAATGCAGTAAAACAGGTGGCACGCTAATGGATAAAGAAACATTAAGAATTATTATCTTTCTGATTGGAGTCTTGACGGTTATTGGGATGATTGCATGGAGCTTTTTGCAACACCAGAAAGATGAACGCGATTTTGAAGCGTTTGATAAGACAAAACCTGATAAGGAAGACGACTCAACTAAAAAAAGCCACACCTTTGATGTCATTTCATCGGTGTTGAAAAAAACTTCAGAGATAATTAGTGATCCTCTAAAAAATACTTCAACTGCCGCGCCAAAAGTACGACTTTCCCCTCCACCATCAATGGATTTATTTCAGCTTTCTATTATTTCCCCCTCTGAAAAAGGCTTTAGCGGTGAGGATATTTTTAGTATTTTGGATAATGTCGGCTTAAAATACGGTAATTTACAAATTTTTGAACGTATTGATGGCAATAATATGGTTGATTTTGCGGTCGCGAATATTGTAAATCCAGGCGTTTTTCCAAAAGATGATCTAAAAAATTTTTCGTGCCCAGGTTTATCTTTTTTTATGCAGCCAAAACAAGTCGCACATCCGAGTGAAGTCTTTGAAGATTTTATCCGAACCCTTAATTTTGTGGCATTAAAATTAGACGGTGAAATGAAAGATCATTTACATCACCCGCTCACCGATGAATATTTACAGCAAATTCGTCAAGACTTATCAAAAATGACGTAAATTTATCCACTAAGATAAAGCCCGACAATTATTTTTATATTTGTCGGGTGAGGTTCATACTGACGCACGGCGTTTTTTTTTGCGGTGGTCTTTTTTAAGCGCTTTTTGTTGCTGAATCACGTTTAATTCAATCATTTCCTGCTCAATCATTTTAGGGGTTTCGTAACTTATTTTCCCTAAGATTCCTGCGCGTAATTCTGCTAATAATATCTTGGCGGTTTTATCAAAATCTATTTGCTTGCCTGCCCGCAAACAACCTCGTTTTCGAGCAATTGCCTCCATCACTTCAAGTTCGGTTTGTGGTGATGTTTCAAAATTATAGCGTTGCTGTAAACGTTCTGGGTAATTTTGTAATAAATAGTCGGCGGCAAAAAATGCCACATCATCATGGTCAATAGCGGTGTCTTTAATCGCCCCTGTCACTGCAAGACGATAGCCACTGTTTTTGTTTTCAACATTTGGCCACATCATCCCAGGGGTATCAAATAAAACAATTCCATTTTTTAAATCAATTCGCTGTTGTTGTTTGGTGACCGCAGGTTCGTTGCCTGTTTTAGCAATCGTACGATTGGCTAATAAATTAATTAAAGTTGATTTTCCAACATTTGGAATTCCCATAATCAAGACATTAATGGTTTTACCCTTAGCCTTTAATGGCAACATTTTACGACAAATATTCGGGATTTGACTGGCTTTTTCGGGATGAAATTGACTGATTGCTAACGTCTTAACCCCACGTTGCTGTTCAAAATATGCTTGCCACTGCAAGGTAAGCGCATCATCGGCAAGGTCTGATTTACTCAGTAATTTAATACAGGGTTTATCACCCCGTAAGTTAGCTAAGGTTGGGTTTTCACTGCTAAAGGGAAGTCGTGCATCAATAATTTCAATGACTAAATCGACTTGAGTTAAGGTTTTTTTGATTTCTTTCCCAGCCTTGTACATGTGGCCTGGGTACCATTGAATTTGCATTTTTAAAAGTAAAATTCGTTTAAAACCGCTACTATAAACCTAAAAGAGAATTAAGATTAATTTTCGCATTTCGAAATACGTCCAATACCATCAATAAAGCGCTCAATTTCATCGGTCAAGGCTAATAATTTAGCGTGAATACCGCGCTGGTTTTTCTTTTTTAATTGTATTTCTAATTCGCCTGCAACGTTTGATAGCGCTTTTGCGCCTAAATTCGCCCCAACGCCTTTTAACGTATGCGCTTTCATGGTGGCCCCATGAAAATCACTGGCGGTAATTTTTTCGGTAATTTCATCAAAACTGTATTTATGTTCTTTGACAAACATCTCTAAAAGTTTCAGGTACAAAGTTCTATTTTCTCTCAAACGAAGCAAGCCCTCTTGAAAATCAACCCCTGCAATTTTTGGAAACGTATCCACGGACTTTTTCTTGACCACAATCGCTTGTTTAATCGGTTGTGACAGTTTTTTATTGCCTAAATATTTGCCTAATGTATTGTATAAAAGCTCTGGATTAATCGGCTTGGTTAAATGATCATTCATCTCTACCGATAAACAACGGGCTTTATCTTCTTGCATGGTATGGGCGGTTAACGCGACAATCGGCAATATTTTTTTAGTTAAATATTTCCGTATTTCAATACTCGCCTGATAACCATCCATCACTGGCATCTGTACATCCATTAAGACTAAATCAAAGGTTTGCTTGCTTAAAATTTCAATCGCCTCTTTACCATGATTGGCAATCGTTACACTAATCCCTTTTCGCTCTAATAATTCACACACTACCTGTTGATTTATAAGGTTATCTTCCACTAATAAAATATGGGCTTCACGCATTTTATCAAGCAATTTTTTCTGTGCTGATAGGCTCACAACCGTAGGTTCAAAATACGGTTTTTTATGTAATCTAAAGCTCATAATATCCATTAAATTGACAATATTTAACGGTTTATTCAAAATATTTTCAGGTTGCACCAATGGATGTTGCGACATAATTTCTTCACGCTCTAAAGCCGTTGCCATTAATGTGACTGAGGCTAATTCCTCCGCTGTTTTTTGAGCGAAAAGTTTTCGGCCATCGGCATTCAAAGAGCGCCAATGAATCAATACCATCTCCTTATTCGAGCATTTTTTCAAGTCCGATAAAGTCGATACCGTTGTTAGAGAGATTTTGAGTTCATCACAATAGGCTTTAAAAATATCTTGATATGTATCGTCGGTGTTAAGCAGTAAAATTTTTAAATTTTCAACACTTGCTTGATAATGAGCCAACGAATTAAGCGGTTCTTTAGTACTTTTCATTAAGGTTAATGAAAAATAAAACCGACTCCCTTGATTTAATTGCGATTCAAATTGAATATGTCCACCCATTAAATGTACTAACTTTTGACTGATTGCTAATCCTAACCCTGTTCCTCCATATTTTCGAGTGGTCGAGGTATCTGCTTGGGAAAATGAGTTAAAAAGGTTTTTTCCATGTTTTTCATCAATGCCTACGCCCGTATCTGACACCGAAAATAATAAAGTGGCTTTATTATCACGCTCCTCAATCTTTTCTATAGCAATAATTACTTGACCTTTTTCGGTAAATTTAATCGCATTACTCATTAAATTCATCAGCACTTGCGACAAACGAATATCATCGGAGACAAAATAAGCATCAAGTGCCAAAGGATATTGAAAAATTAACTCCAATCCCTTGCTATATGCTTCATTGGTAAATATTTCAAGCTTTTGCAATAAGTTTGATAAAGTGAATTCTTCTTGATCGAGTTGCAATTCCCCTGACTCTATTCTTGAAAAATCCAAGGTATCATTAATCACATTTAACAACCAAGAGGCCGAGGTTTCGATGGTGGTTAAATAATTACGCTGAGTATCCGTTAAATTAGTGTTCAAAGCAAAGCGATTCATGTTAATAATCGCATTCATCGGCGTACGAATTTCATGGCTAATATTGGCCACAAAGTCATTACGAGCTTGCTTTGCCTCTTGCGCATTTAAGAGGGCTTTTTCCAGTTCAAAACTTCCTTGTTGAAGCCGACTTTCTAATATTTTTTGGTTTGAATAAATATGGGAAAATAACGCATTAAAACTTTCACTTAAATTACCTATCACATCTTTACTATAAAATTTAGCTTGGGTTAATTTATGGGGGGTTTCAAGCGCTTTTTTAACGGTTTTATCTAACTGCGTAATCGGGTAAAGGGTTTGTTGAATAAATTTTCGAGTGATGAATAACGTTATGATTAAAAACATAAAAGCAATCATGGCAATAACACCTAAATCTTGTAATTGCTCTTGATAAAATAGGTTAAAATTCACTTTAACCTTCATTTTTCCTTGCCGAATCATTGCAGGTTGTAATTCAACCCCATGTAAGTTAGTTTGCGCGTATGAAAAAGGAATTTCAATAATTTCAGATGAGGGTAAAATATCAAACATAAACGAACGAGGGAGTTCGCCCTTATAAAGCGCATAATTGGAATCCCCTTCAACAGAAATAAGTGCATATTCTACCTTCGGAGAATTTTTGAACGATTGAATAAGTTCGTTAATACGTCTAGAATCATCGCTATAAATAGATTGTTTAGCCGTGGCAATAATAATATTAGCCTGCACTTTTATATTTTGCGTTAAGTGATATTTATTGCGATAACTATTGCTAATGGATAAAACCATTGCCATAAAAAAGAGCGCCAATCCTAACGTGGTTAAAATAAGCCGTTTAATTTTAATATCAATCGGGATGTTATAAGAAGATGCCATAATTTAAAACTGAAATGTTATTAAACAGAAAAATGTATAAAAAACAATTAGTAATCGTGCCATTAAGGTGTGTAAGGTAATAGACTAAAAAATTAGTCTTTCAAAATATACATGAGTTCTTTTAGCTTAGGCAAATAAATTACTTAAAAATAGGTTATATACCTCAATTATTGCATTTAATTAAAAGAGGTTTTCCTAAGTGATATAAATATCAAAGGATAAAAAAACAATGGAAATAAAAGATACATCAATTGAGACTTTTTTAGCCGAATTGGCCAGCAAATCCGCAACGCCAGGCGGGGGAAGTGTCGCTGCGATGATGGGGGCACAATCTGCGGCTTTAACCAGCATGGTTTGTCGTTTAACCGTTGGTAAACCAGCTTATCAAGCGGTTGAAAAAGATATGCAAGCGCTGCTCACCCGATCAGAAAAATTACAAGCCGAATTAACCCTAATGATTAAAGAAGATGTCGATGTGTTCAATAAAATCATGGGATGTTACCGTTTGCCTAAATCTACCGAAGACGAAAAAACAAAACGCAGCGCCCAAATTCAAATTGTTTTAAAAGAGGCGACCTTAGTACCATTAAAATGTGTAAAAGCATGTGTAGAGGCGATTGAGTTAAGCCGAATTGCCGCTGATAAGGGCAGTTTAGCGGTGATCAGTGATGCAGGTGTTGCAGTCATTTCAGCCTATGCAGGGTTAAAAAGTGCCACATTAAACGTTTATATTAATACGAAAAGTATCAAGGACACGCAGTTTACCACTGAAAAATTGGCAGAATTGGATGCGCTATTAAAAGGTACTGATGAAACCACACAAGAAATTTATCAAGTCGTTGAAAAAAAACTATAACATTTATACATAGAAGGTAAAAAATGAAAAGATTTAAATGGGCAGGATTCTTACTTATTGTTTTATTAAGCGCATGTACGGAAGATCAGCAAAACCAATTTTCCAGAAAAGCGGTTGAATATTTAGACGGCAGTTACAAAGTTACTTACGCGAATGGCTCTACTTTAAAATCGTGGGTTATTAAAGAGGGAAAAGTAACCTCAAACCCTAAAGGCTATTATTATTTTTGGGATGAAAATAAACATTATGTACAAACGCCCATTGAAAATACCTTTATTGAAGAAATTAAATAAATTTTAGCACTCTCCTTTTTTTAAAATCATCGGGCATAAAAAAACCACTTACCTTTCAGCAAGTGGTTTCTTGTCATCACTTAAACGTCGTACTACTGCGCTTGTACATTTGCAGCTTGTAGACCTTTAGGGCCTGTTTCTACGTCATACGTGACCGCTTGGCCTTCGTTTAAAGTTTTAAAGCCATCGCCTGAGATCGCGCGAAAATGTACAAATACATCCTCACCACCGTCTTCAGGAGAAATAAAGCCAAAACCTTTTGATTCGTTAAACCACTTTACAGTACCAGTTGCCATTTTTGAAATCCTCAAAATGTAAAAATAAAAAAACTGTCAGAACGCATAATAGGTTTTCAAGATGTTTTTAGAAAACCAACTTGAGAAAATGGAAATTCTGGAAACAAAATTCTTAATTACGCTGTATTTTTTGCATATTCCGTACAGATGCTAATTTTACCAGAGTATTCACCTATAAAAGCAACTATTATGTGCTTATTACGAATAAATAATGAAGAAAGTACATAAATTAGACCTTTTTTATTCATTCTTAGGGGTTAAATATTCATTATACCTTAGTTTTAAAATACTTTAGATTAGTCGTTTACACACCTTATTCATCCGTTTCAAATAGTCGTCTAATTCCCTGATTTTTTTAAGCGTTTTTCTTCAAAAGCGGCTAATTGTTCAGGACTGGCCTTTGTCTGAAATTTATTTTTCCACTCGCTGTAAGGCATTCCATAAACCATTTCACGCGCTTTTTCGTTATCAAGCGTTATATTTTTTGCTAAAGCGGCAGAGGTAAGCCATTTAGCCAAGCAATTTCGGCAAAAATCCGCTAAAATCATAAGATCAATATTTTGAACGTCTGTGTGCGTTTGTAAATGCGCGACCAAGCTTCTAAAAGCCGCCGCCTCTAGTTCCGTTTGTGTCTTTTGATCCATAATATTTCCTTAAAAAGAGCTATTTTATCAGAAACAATCCTCTAGTTATCGACAATTCCGTGCAAAAAAAAATATTTGGGTTTGAATTTTATGGAAATTGTCCCCATCTTAGGTATCAAAATTTTCGCTATTATTTTCTACATTTATGAAACAAGTATTTGAATTTATCCCCATCATTTTATTTTTTATTACCTATAAAATTTATGATATTTATACCGCAACCGCCGTTGTTATTGGAGCAACCATTTTACTGGTGATTTTTAACTGGTTTAAGTACGGTAAAGTTGAAACCATGCAGTGGATTACCTTAGGCTTGATTATTGTCATGGGCGGCGCCACGCTGTATTTACAAGATGAGCAATTTATTAAGTGGAAGTTAACTATTATTGAATGGTTATTTGGCTTGGCTTTTTTGGGAAGTCAATTTTTTGGAAAACAACCTTTTGTCCAAAGAATGATGGGGTCGGCATTAGAATTACCTGATGTCATTTGGAAACGTTTAAATTTAATGTGGGCATTTTTCTTTACCAGTGTTGGCTTTATTAATCTTTATGTTATGCAAAATTATAGTACTGATGATTGGGTTACCTTTAAAACCTTTGGTGTCCCTTGTTTAATGGTGGTTTTTATTTTAGCGCAAGTCGGCTTTTTATATAAACATCTACCCCAACAAGATTCAGACACCAAGCCAGAGGAATAAAATGTTATATGCCATTATAAGCACCGATGTGGAACACAGCTTACCAAAACGACAATCAGCACGCGTTGAACATTTACAGCGTTTATCTGATTTACAAGCCCAAGGACGGCTGATTTTAGCAGGTCCTCATCCTATCATTGAAAGTAATAACCCAGAATCGGCAGGATTTAGCGGTAGTTTGGTTGTGGCTGAATTTGAAACCTTAGAGATCGCAAAAGCATGGGCAGATGTCGATCCTTATGTAAACGCTGGGGTTTATTCTCAGGTAATTGTTAAACCCTTTAAACAGGTATTTCCAAAATGATGACAGACACGATACAACAAAAATTAAACAGCGCTTTAAGTCCGCAATTATTAGAGGTCTTAGATAATAGTGCAGCCCATGCAGGACATGCAGGAGCGCGAAAAGGTGGTGGGCATTATCATGTAACCATCGTCAGTGAAACCTTTGAAGGTCGCACATTAGTCCAACGCCACCAACTTATTTATCAAGCGTTAGGCGCTATGATGCAACATGATATTCATGCCCTAGGCATTAACGCTTTAACTCCATCAGAACACTCTTAACGGTAATTTTTATGAAAAAAACACTTCTTATTCCCCTTTTATTCGCGAGCAGCATTCTTATTGTTGCCTGCGATCAATCCTCAGAGCCT
>JAGLBU010000129.1 GCA_023146575.1 Methylococcales bacterium | reverse complement strand
GGGGTTACTTCTTTTTCTACCTCAATAACCTGTGCTAATTCATCCCAACAGCGCTGAACATTGACTTTATTTGCCATATCTGCCATTGAACATCCCGCCGCCATATCGGGTAAAATGGCTATTTGATCCGAACGTGACAAAATATCAGCCACTTCTGCCATAAAGTGAACCCCACAAAAAACAATGTATTTAGCCTCGGACTCAGCAGCTTCACGCGATAATTTTAAAGAATCGCCTGAAATATCCGCCTGTTCAAAAACAGAGTTTCGTTGATAATGATGCCCTAAAACAATACAGCGCTTTCCTAACGTTTTTTTAGCAGCAACAATACGGTTTGCACATACATCATCAGTTAATAAAGCATAATCTTGGATAGGTAAAACAGAGGTTGTCATTCGTAAAAGCCTTCGTAAATATCAATAAATATTGCGAGTATTTGAAAGTTGTAAACATATTTCAAATAAGGTTTCCCAGCAATCGCCTTGTTGCTGACCTTTTATTTGTCGGTCTGCCTGAGCGCATAATTTGCCCGTATCTTGCAGGGTTTTGAGTGAACGGTGATTGAGCGCTTGGTTCAATAATGATTTTCGTTTATCCCAGAGGTAATATTTTTTATAAACTAATTCTTTATTAGTCGCCATTTTTAACTCTATAAGGCAACGACATTCGCGTGTTAACGCCCACAAAATAACAGGAGCCGCTTTATTTTCAGCGTGCAATCCCCGTAATATTTTAATCGCTCGGTTCACCTGCCGCAGCAAAATCGCATCGGTTAATTGAAAAACATCAAATCGAGAACTATCAACAACGGCCGCCTGTACTTGTGCCATGGTTAAATTCGCCGCCCCATAAAGACTGTATAACTTTTCAATCTCTTGATGTGCGGCTAAACAATTACCTTCAACACGCGCGGCTAATAATTGAATCGCCTCAGAAGATAATTGCAAACCTTGTTTTATAAGCCGTTGTTGCAGCCAATTAATTAGATAATGCCCTTCAAGTGGCCACACTTGCACAATCACACCCATTTTATCAATGGCTGTTACCCAACGACTTTTTAAGCTCGCCGCAGTTAATTTGCCACAACTGATTAATAGTATCGTCTCACTATCGTGCCGCTGACAATATTGGGCGATCATTTTTGCGCCCTCTGTCCCAAATTTAGCATTAGGTACACGTAGGTCAATAATTTTTTTTTCAGAAAAAAGTGATAAATTTTCAGTCGCGGCGGTTATTTCATTCCATTTAAAATTCCCTTCGACCGAAAAAATTTCCCGATGGAGATACCCTGCTTTTTTGGCGACAAGACGAATATGATCCGCCGCCTCATTCATTTGCAACGGCTCATTACCTGTAATCAAATAAACCGTGTTCAGCGTTTTTTTTAAATGGGGGGCTAATTGTGTGAGTTTTAAACGCATTTAAGGACGATCCTGAACAGTCCCTGTCTTTTTTTCAGCGATTGATTTTTTCTGATTATTTTCCATTGCAATCCGAGACCGAATCACAATAGAGCGTACCGCTTGGCTATACATTTCATTACGAATGAGTTGCTCTTCATTGCTTTGCGCTAACACTTCTTCTTGGTCGTTGAAATAACTTCGCTGACTTTGAACTCGTTGATTTGCCGATAATAAAGCGCCAGAAGGTTCATAAATTGAAAAAAGTAATTCATAAATCAGCTCAAATTGATTCGCCTTCCCTGTTGAGCTTACGGATAATACCCGTGTTCTCATCGCTTCTTTTTGTACCTTAATCACAATACCTGCCGCTTTTGCAGTGCTAACTAATTGACCTTTTGAAAACTTTAGTGCCTTTTGAATTTCATCACGCAACTGCCCAGAAGCGCCTTCTAAATAAATATTTTCCATACCTTGAGGTAGTTCTATCGTTCCGCGTAACTGATAGCCACAGGCACTAACAAGAAAAAAAATAATATAAAAAATACGAGCGTGTGTGTGCATAATTGGAACAAAAAAGATCAATAACAAACCTAATTGTAACGGATTTATTCAAAAAACCTCATGCTATCTTTATCACGCCGTAAAATAAACACAGGGAGCTTTTATGATTAATAGCAATAAATTATTCAAAATTTATCGACAATTATTTGGTTTATTATTGATCTTTATTATGAGCGCGCATACCAGCAATCAAATCGAAATTTCACTTATCACTCGCTTAGAGCAGGTAGCCTATGATTTACGCATGATTACCACCTTACCGAATACCATTGATGAACGTATTGTCATTATTGATATTGATGAAAAAAGTTTGCAAGCTGAAGGTCGTTGGCCATGGTCACGTGATAAATTAGCCCATTTAGTTAATATTGCCTTTGAGCATTACACGGTTCGTTTAATGGCATTTGATATGGTCTTTGCTGAAAAAGATACCTCATCAGGACTTTGGTTACTTGAAGCAATTGCCCATAATGGCCCCAGTTTTAAAGCTGCCTTGGAGCAATTACGGCCTGAATTGTCCTATGATGCGATATTTGCCAACAGCTTTAAGGGTAATGATATTGTATTAGGCTATTTTGCAAGTTTTCAAACAGCACCTGTTAATGAAACCACCCAACTTCCCGCTCCCGTAGCGCAAGCCGAAAAACCCTTTTCAGCATTATTATTGCAAGCTAAAAGCTATGGAGCGAACTTAACATCCTTGCAAAATGCCGCCTCCTCCGCAGGTTTTTTTAATAATTTTGGCAGTGACAGTGATGGTGTTAGTCGTAGACTTCCGCTCTTATTTCAATACCAACAAGGAATTTATGAATCACTTTCACTGGCGGTCATTCGAACGCTTAATAATGCCTCCCCTTTAAAATTTACCACCGACCACCTTTATGGTACTGATAAAGAAGGCGAGCGATTAGAGCGTTTGCACATTAAATATTTTTCAATTCCTGTGGATGAAAAAGGCAGTATTTTAATTCCTTATCGTGGCAAGCAAAATAGTTTTCGATACCTTTCAGCGACCGATGTTCTTAATGGTATTGTCAAAAAATCAGCGCTTAAAAATAAAATTGTCCTCGTCGGTACCTCTGCAGCAGGATTAGTCGACTTACGAAGCACACCCATGCAAAAAAATTATCCAGGGGTTGAGATTCATGCCAGTATTATCAGTGGTATTTTAGATAAAACTATTAAATCAAGACCCAACTACATCCTGATTTGCGAAGTGTTTTTGTTATTGTTTATTGGTGCTTTTATTATGGTGATAATGCCCAAATTATCGGTTATTTATGCCACTGTGGTTTTTATATTATTAGTCAGCTTTATTTTTGGACTCAATTTTTATTTATGGAGTATCAAAAATATAGATAGCCAGTTAGCCTCGCCTTTATTGCTGCTTTTTTTATTATTTGGACTGCAATTATTTTTCGGCTATTTCTTTGAATCACGCCGAAAAAAACAATTAGGCACATTATTTGGACAATATATTCCGCCTGAATTAGTTGAGCAAATGAACCAATCTGACGATAATTTTTCACTGAAAGGAGAAAGCAAAGAAATGACGGTTTTTTTTTCCGATATTCGAGGTTTTACCACCCTTTCAGAAGCCTTAGAACCACAAGCGCTTTGTGATTTAATTAATGATATTTTAACCCCCATTACTCAAACCATTCACCAAAATAAAGGCACGATCGATAAATACATAGGTGATGCGGTCATGGCTTTTTGGGGCGCACCATTAGCGGATAAAGATCATGCCCAAAATGCGGTACAGGCAGGCTTAGAGGCTCTTGAAAATCTAGAAAAATTTCAACCCGAATGTAAAAAATCAGGGCGACCTAAAATAGAAATAGGCATCGGTATTAATACGGGGGTTATGAATGTCGGCAATATGGGGTCGCAATTTCGCACCGCCTACACCGTTATGGGCGATGCGGTAAATTTAGGCGCACGACTTGAAGGGCTGACAAAATATTACGGGGTAAAAATGATTGTGAGTGAAAGTACCAAAAACGCCGCACCCGATTATATTTACCGAGAGTTAGATAAAGTACAAGTGAAAGGCAAAACTGAGCCCGTCACCATTTACGAAGCCATCGGACACCGAGACACGGTTTCGCCCGATTATTTATCCTATTTAGAATTATTACAACAAGCCTTACTCTATTATTATCGACAAAATTGGTTGCAGTCTAAGCAAATATTTTCACAATTACAGCAGCAACAGCCTGATAATCATTTACATCAGCTTTATTTAGAGCGTATTGAAGCCTTTAAGCACAATCCCCCTGCGCAAAATTGGGACGGCACTTTTATTCATAAAACAAAATAGTACTACCAACAGTCATCATGAGTGGCATTTTTATGCCCATCTTGATCCAGTGTAAAACTGGTGCAATGCCTGTCTTGTACTAACGGTACGGCTAACAAGGTATAAATTTCACGAACCTCACGTTCAGATGATTGCGAGGTTGGTTCAATAATAGATAAAGCATAATATCCTTTAGGCGATAAAGCTGTATGCTGTAATTGATAGCCTTTTTCAGGGTCACAATTTACCACGGAAGGATTAATACTCGTGGCATAACGCGGGCAAATTTCACGAAACTGTTCTTGATATTTTTGCAACTGCTGTAATCCTGCAACCGCATCGGGACGTTTTTGTTCTGCGACTTTTAATTTATAAGCGGGGGAATGCATAATCAGAAAAATAGTAATGCCAATTCCAACGACCATTAACTCAATGAGAGTAAAGCCATTTGAGTGCCGTTTTGTTCGCATTCTCTTATCCGTCTACTTAGGTTCCGCGTTATTAGCAGTATAGCGCACGACAAATAACTGTGGAGTAATCGTACTTGCTCGAATACTTTGTAGGATTTCAACCTCAAATTCGTTTGAAAGCTGGGCGCACCA
>JAGLBU010000128.1 GCA_023146575.1 Methylococcales bacterium | reverse complement strand
TTTCGGTGCAATCGGACGTGCGTATTATTGCGGCGACCCATCAAGATTTGGAAAGTTTGGTGGAAGAGGGGCGCTTTAGAGAGGATTTATTTCATCGCTTGAATGTTATTCGTATTCACATTCCGCCTTTACGAGAGCGTCAACAAGATATTCCACTGCTTATGCGCCATTTTCTAAATCAAGCCTCGATTGAGTTAGAAACGGAAATAAAAATCTTACGAACGGAAACCGAAGATTTTTTGACAAAACTGCCATGGCTTGGCAATGTTCGACAATTAGAAAATTTATGCCGCTGGTTGACAGTGATGGGTGTGAGTCGTGAAATTTATATGGATGATTTGCCCCCTGAATTATTAAATAAAAAAACTGAAAAGCTTTTACAGACTGACAATAAGTGGGAGACGTTGTTAGCGCATAAAATTACGGAAACAATGCAAGCCAATGGCAAAGAAATTGCGAAAGAAATTATTCCAGCGGTAGAACGTATCTTAATTACGGAGGCATTAAAGCACACGCATGGAAAAAGACATGAGGCAGCTATATTATTGGGCTATGGGCGAAATACATTGACCCGAAAAATAAAAGAATTAGGCTTGTAAGGCATTTTAAACCAAAAAAAACTAGCGAAAACAAGAATAGTAGGTATAATGATCGGCTCACTTAGGGATTTATCCAAGAGTGACGCCCAGGTAGCTCAGTCGGTAGAGCAGAGGACTGAAAATCCTCGTGTCGACGGTTCGATTCCGCCCCTGGGCACCACGAACATCTAAAAACCTCTGGCAATTTTAATTGTTAGAGGTTTTTTTATGCCTGACACATTACTTAAGTTTGCTAAAATTTCTATTAAAGGATCATTATCCTTATCTTATTTTTTTAACAACCTTCCATAAATACTATGTCTTCTCAAATACAGCCACAACTTTTTAGTTTTGAATTTTTTCCTCCTAAAACCAAGGAAAGAGCTATCCACTTAAAAACCGTTCAAAAAAAACTGAGCGTTTTGAATCCTGATTTTTTCTCAGTTACCTTTGGTGCAGGAGGCTCTACACGCGATAAAACGTACGAAACCGTGCTGGATATTCAAAAAAACGGCATATCAGCGGCACCACATTTATCATGCGTTGCCTCGACCAAAGAAAATATTGTTGAGATATTAACCGCTTATAAAGAAAATGGTGTTTCAAAAATTGTCGCTTTACGCGGTGATATTCCTTCTGGCATGATGTCGGCTGGAGAGTTTTGTTATGCGAATGAGCTGGTTGACTTTATTCGTGCGCAAACAGGCGATTTTTTTCAAATTCATGTGGCCGCTTACCCTGAAATTCATCCTCAGGCTAAAAGTGCGAGTGATGATTTTAAAAATTTTAAACGTAAAGTTGATGCGGGTGCTAATGCCGTTATTACACAGTATTTTTATAATATTGACAGTTATTTTTATTTTTTAGATGAATGTGAAAAAGCGAACATTAATATTCCCATTGTGCCAGGCATCATGCCGATTACAAATTACACCCAATTATTTCGGTTTTCAGAAATGTGTGGCGCTGATATTCCCCGTTGGATGCGAAAACGATTAGAACAATTTGGGGATGATACGGCTTCAATTTGTGCGTTTGGTGAAGAAGTTGTCACGAGTTTATGTCAAAAATTACTTGAAAATGGCGCACCAGGTTTGCATTTTTATACGATGAATAGAGCCAAACCTATACGAACTATCTGGGATAATCTGGGTTTTGATGTCGCAAAATAAAATTTTATAACCCCTAAAATACAGGAGCTTACTTAGGTTATGCTAACCCTTTCATTTCTTCAGAAGATCAATTATAAAGATGATGTTTTATCAGGCTTAACCGTTGCCTTAGCATTAGTTCCAGAGGCGATTGCCTTTTCCTTTGTGGCAGGTGTTAACCCCTTGGTCGGACTGTATGCGGCTTTTATGGTGGGGTTAATTACGGCTTTATTTGGTGGTCGCCCTGGTATGATTTCAGGGGCAACAGGCGCGCTTGCGGTCGTGATGGTGGAATTAGTGGCTCATCATGGTGTGGAATATCTTTTTATCTCCGTAGTATTGATGGGTTTTATTCAAATCATTGCGGGCGTTTTTCGATTGGGAAAATTCATTCGAATGGTGCCACATCCTGTGATGTTAGGGTTTGTCAATGGCCTAGCCATTGTTATTTTCTTAGCGCAATTAAAAAGCTTTCAAGAAAAAGATGTCAATGGGGTTTATCAATGGATCATGGGCGAACCGTTAGGAATATTATTAGGTTTAGTCATGTTAACCATGGTTATTATTCATTTTTTACCCAAATTAACCAAAATAATTCCTTCGTCGTTAGCGGCTATTTTAGTCGTGACAGGTTTGGTGATCGCTTTAAAACTAAATGTGAATACCGTTGGTGATTTAGCGGATATTTCAGGGGGCTTTCCTCAGTTTCATATTCCAACCGTTCCTTGGACGCTTGAAACCTTATTGATTATTTTACCTTACTCATTTATTTTTGCCGCGATTGGGTTGATTGAATCATTATTAACCTTGCAATTGGTGGATGAAATTACTGAAACTCGCGGGAAGGGTAATAAAGAATGCATTGCTCAGGGTGCGGCTAATATTATGACAGGCTTTTTTGGTGGTATGGGTGGTTGTGCCATGATCGGACAAAGCATGATTAATATTAACTCAGGTGGGTTAGGGCGCTTATCAGGCATTTCAGCGGCCTTATTTTTATTAAGTTTTATTTTATTTGGCTCTGAACTCATCGCTATTATTCCTGTTGCGGCATTAATTGGAGTCATGTTTATTGTTGTGATTGGGACATTTGAATGGTCAAGCCTTAGAATTTTAAGAAAAATTCCTCGCTCAGATGCCTTTGTGATTATCTTAGTCTCAGGAACAACCGTCGCTTACGATTTAGCGATTGCGGTGGTGATTGGTGTAATTGTATCGGCATTAGTTTTTGCATGGGAAGCGGCGCAACGAATGAACGCTAAAACCTATACAAATGATAACGGTCAACTGGTTTATGAACTGCACGGGCCTTTATTTTTTGGTTCTATACACAGCTTTAACAAGCTATTTAATCAACATGAAGATCCTGATGAAATTATCATTGATTTTCGATACACCCATGTACACGATCATTCTGGTCTAGAAGCAATTGATGCGCTAGTGGTGCGCTATTCCAAGCAAGGGAAACGTTTGCATCTTGTGCATTTAAGCCCTGAATGCTGTCAATTATTAAATCAAGCGGGGGATATGGTTGAAGTCAATGTCAGTGAAGACCCTCATTATCATATTGCGACCGATCGGTTAGCTTAGTTTTTATTAAAAAAAGAGCCATCTTTGCATAGGTGGCTTTTTATGTTAGATCTACAAGCAGGATGGCATGGATGCTAAAAGTGAGATAAATCACAGTCTCTCTTAACATCAAATTATTTACCCCCTCGGTGTTATTTATTATTCGCTAAAGTAATCAACCTATAGCATAATATAAGAAAACTTCCCAAAATAATTAATATTTGTGATGTATATCACTAAATATATATTTTCAATTATAGCAGGTACACCATGAAACTCACGCCCTTTGTTTTTTCTGTCACGATTTTTTTAAATTTCTCCTCTGTTTCCTTTGCCGACATACAAACCGATGGTTCCGCAGGTAAAGTGGACAATCTATCAGGCACGATGACCATCCCACAATCGCTGGGAAAAACCGTGGGTCACAATTTATTCCATAGTTTCAAAAATTTTAGTGTTAATACGGGTGAAAGCGCAACCTTCACAGGCGCTAACGCCTTAAGAAATGTTATCAGTCGAGTGACAGGGGGTGCGCCTTCTGTGGTGGATGGTTTATTAAAATCATCCATTCCCAATGCCGATTTTTATTTTATCAATCCTGCGGGCATAGCCTTTGGCGCGAATGCGCAAGTGAATGTCCCTAATGGTTTTCATGTTAGTACCGCCAATAAATTAACCTTTGATAATGGTGCGGTTTTTAATGTGGATACCAATGCCA
>JAGLBU010000127.1 GCA_023146575.1 Methylococcales bacterium | reverse complement strand
GATAATTTTGATGCCTGTGCGACTTTTTGCTGTTGGTCGTGAAAAGTATAAATCCCTGAGCGATATTGTGTTCCTATATCATTTCCTTGTCGCATCCCTTGCGTTGGGTTGTGTGACTCCCAAAACAGCTTAAGAAGTTGGTGGTACGTTATTATTTTTGGATCAAAGATAATTAATACGGCTTCGTTATGATCGGTCGTCCCCGTAGAAACCTCTTTATAGGTTGGGTTTTGTGTATGACCCCCAATAAAACCCACGGCAGTACTAAAAACCCCTTGTTGTTGCCAGAATTTTCGTTCTGCGCCCCAATAACACCCTAATCCAAAAATCGCTTGTTCTAAGAAATCAGAAAAGGGCGGCGTGAAAGGGTTTCCTGTGACGAAATGTTTTTCGGCCATAAAAAATTAACTCGCCAGTTGAGTAAGGCGATCTTGTAATTTTTGGTAGATGCCATCAAAGCTGCCATTACTCATTAATACGCAATGAGTATCTGAATCAGCACTGTTAGCAACGCGTTGAATGATGTCATGTAAGGTGGTGTAGAATTGAATGTTTTTGTTGTAGTCTAACAAGGCGCTTAAATCCCAGTCCAGTTCATCAGGCTGATAAAGGATGGCAATATCGGCTTCTTTTAACGAATTGGCAAGGGTTTTGGTATGAATACCCATGCGCATGGTATTGGAACGTGGCTCGACTACCGCGATGATTTTTTTATTCCCAACCTGTTGGCGTAAACCGTCTAAGGTAGTTTTAATGGCAGTAGGATGATGGGCAAAATCATCATATAAAGTCACCCCATTAATAGTTGCGATGACTTCCATACGCCGTTTAACATTTTTAAATTCAGCTAATGCCGCAATCGCATTGGTGGGTGTAATGCCAATATGACGCGCAGACACCAGTGCGGATAAAGCATTGTACACATTATGATGCCCTGTTAATGACCAGCGTACGATGCCTTGAGAGTTGCCTTTAAAAAAAACTTCAAACTCGGTGCCATCGGCTTTAATCAGTTGTGCGTTCCAGTCGCTGTCATGATTAATACTGATATAACTAATGGGTGTCCAGCAACCCATTTCAAAAACAGGGGGAATATTATCATCGTATTTGGGTGCAATCACTAAGCCTTCACTGGGAACGGTGCGTAATAAATGATGAAATTGGCGTTGAATCGCGCTTAAATCAGGAAAAATATCCGCATGATCAAATTCTAAATTGTTGATGACTAAGGTTCTAGGACGATAGTGCACAAATTTTGAACGTTTATCAAAAAAGGCACAATCATATTCATCGGCTTCGATGACAAAAAAATCTGATTCACCTAAGCGAGCTGAAATACCAAAATTAACCGCAATGCCACCAATTAAAAAGCCTGCTTTAAAGCCTTGTCGTTCTAACATCCACGCCAACATACTGGTGGTGGTGGTTTTTCCATGCGTGCCTGCAACGGCAAGTACCCATTTATTGTGTAAAACATGTTCGGATAACCACTGTGCGCCTGAAGTATAGGCCAGCCCTAAGTTTAAGACCGCTTCGACTTCTTCATTTCCACGTGATAACGCATTGCCAATGATGACTAAATCAGGTGTGGGGCTTAAATTTTCAGCCTTATAACCTGACATTAACTGAATGCCTTGTTCAGCTAATTGCGTACTCATCGGCGGGTAAACATTTTGATCTGAACCGCTAACCGTATGCCCTAATTCGCGGGCGATTAAGGCGAGTCCACCCATAAAAGTTCCACA
>JAGLBU010000126.1 GCA_023146575.1 Methylococcales bacterium | reverse complement strand
GTTGATGTCCTATGAGGAAGTTAACGATAAAAAAATATCTTCAACTGATTGTGTTGTTAAGGTGTTCATGGCTTGTTGTAAGACCAATTCACCGTGATGAATAATTTGGATGTCAGTACAAAATGTTTGTACTTCTGATAATAGATGACTGGAGAGAATAATGCCATGATGCTGGCTTAAATCAACTAATAATTGACGGATTTCTTTTATTTGAATCGGGTCTAACCCCACCATTGGTTCGTCTAAGACAATCACCGCAGGTTGATGGATAATCGCTTGAGCAATCCCAATGCGCTGTTGATAGCCTTTCGATAATTGCGAAATTAATCGGTTTGAAACTGTTTCTAACCCACAGCGATTTTTTACCGTGTGCATTTTTTTAGCAATAGCTTCTTTAGGAATACGGTGTAATTGCGCGCAATATTCCAAAAACTCATCCACGGTTAAATTTTTATATAAAGGCGGTGTTTCAGGTAAATAACCTAAATGGTGTTTGGCTTCAATCGGATTTTGAATTAAATCAATGCCGTTGATTTTAACCGTGCCAGCGCTTGGGGTTAAATTACCACAGAGCATTTGTAACGTAGTCGTTTTTCCTGCGCCATTAATGCCTAAAAAGCCGATAATTTGACCTTTTTTGAGGCTGAAGCTTACCTCTTTTACCGCACAATGGCGACCATAATAACGATGTAGGTTATTGACTTCAACAAGGTGGGTCATTGCTCAGGATTTTGAGCGTAAAAATTTCACTTCATCTTGTAATTTTTTACGGCGAAATAAAAAGGTTAACCGAGAGCCGCCGCATTGTCGCCAAAGCATAGCAGAACGTACCCCCGCTAATAATAACGCTCTAACTTTATTGACTACTTGAGCTTGTTGCAAAAATTGTGGATCACCATTGACCATAATACGAGGTTTAATGGTGCTGATGGTGTTAGCGTAAAGATCGCCTAAACTGGCTAAAACATTCTCATGGGTTAACTCAAAATGCTCAACCTGAAGTTGTGCTTTTTCAATACCACGACTAATTTTTTGTTTCATTTCGGTATTTTTAGCAAATTGCTCTTCTAAATACACTAATGATGTTGAATAGCGCGCTTGCTCAGTATTGCTAATATCAAAACCTGTAATTTGCGTTTGCAAAATTTTTAGTCCGTATTGGATGTTGTTTAAATCTTTGTAAACATCTAATGCGGAGTCTGGATTCAATTGCAATAAACTGTAAATACTGATTTCTAAAGCCTCTGTATTGGTTTTTCCTGTGGTTGCAAGTTCTTGAACCATTGCAGAAACCTGAGCTATCCCAGCTAAGGCAATGGCTTGATTACGGAAAGATTTTTGAACAGCCATAAGCGTTTAACAGCTTAGTGTTGCAGTGCACTTTTCAACAGGTTGGCTTGATTTTAGCCAATGACTCATACCGTTTGATAAATGATGAATATTGTTCATTTTTAATTTTTGAGTCAATAGTTTTCCCACCATGCTAGAGCGATTTCCTGATCGACAGACTAACACAATTGGTTGGTCTTTATCAGCTTGTAATTTTTTAACCTCAGCGAGCCATTTATCAGGATCGTTATTGCCTTTTTTATCAAAAAATTGTAGCGGATGACTATTTGGAATAATCCCTGTGGCTTTCCATTCTTCTGGTGTACGAATATCAAGGATTAAGGCTTTTTTTTGCTGATGAAGTTGCGTTAATTGTTGAGGGGATAATTGTCCTAACTCAGTGGAAAAAATATTGAAACTTAATAAGGCCATAAAGGTGCCCAAAAATATTCGAAAAATCATTGTTTTTTAATAGACTGATAAGGTAAAGTGTTCGATTTATCTATTATATATCATGATGCTTAAATATGGGTTGAGTATCATCCTTATTTTACACGTTTGTAGGAGCATAAAATGTCAAAAGAGATTACCTTAGAAGTGACTGGAATGAAGTGTGGTGGTTGTGAAAGTACTGTCGAGGAAAAGTTACACGCCTTAGAGGGGGTTATTAAAGCCAAAGCCTTTCATAAGGATGAAGAAATTGAGATTGAATTTGACCCTGATAAAACCACCCTTGAGGCGATTGAAAAGGTGATTACGGATGAAGGTTTTAAAATCGTATAATTTTTAACGAGGTTGGCTTTTATGAGTACGCAAGAATCAGTAGAAATAAACGAAATAAGACTCTCCATTTTAGGTATGAGCTGTGCGGGCTGTGTTGGCTCGGTCGAATCTGCCATTGCTTCGGTGAAAGGTGTTGTCTCGGTTGAGGTTAATTTTGCCGATCATTCGGCCAATGTTAAAGCAACGGTGAGTCCTGATAGTGTGACCTTGGCGGTCAAAGAGGCGGGCTATGAAGCGGCGGTGATGGAAGGCTTTGAAGACCCGCAAGAACAAATTGATCAAGAATTAGCTCATTATCAGGTGATGATGAAAAAGGCGAAGGTCGCGGCGGCGTTTGGGATTCCGCTGATGATTATGAGTCATTTAGATTGGGTACCTGAAATGGGATCGCCTGCTGGAAGCTGGTTCTGGCCTATGGTAGCGCTGTTTACTTTGGCAATTATGGTGTACTCAGGTCAGCATATTTATCGTGGCGCGTTAAAATCGTTGTTGATGAAACAAGCGAATATGGATACCTTGATCGCTTTAGGGACAGGCGCAGCATGGATTTATTCGTGTACGGTTTTGGATTATTACCAATCACTGTCCGCCTTATCCGCCCACGCTTATTTTGAAGCCTCGGTGATTATTTTAGCGTTTATTAATTTTGGTGCGGCGTTAGAAACGCGTGCGCGCGGACAAACCTCCCAAGCCATTCGTAATTTAATTGGTTTGCAACCACGTACTGCCCGAGTCGTTCGTGATGGGATTGAAGAAGATGTTGCGATTGAAACCGTGGGGTTAGGCGAAACTTTACGTGTTCGACCAGGTGAAAAAATTGCGGTGGATGGTGAGGTGATTGAAGGCTCATCAACCATTGATGAATCCATGTTGACAGGAGAAGCGATACCAATTGAAAAAAATAAAAAAG
>JAGLBU010000125.1 GCA_023146575.1 Methylococcales bacterium | reverse complement strand
GGAAGCAGGCTTGTATTTATCAGGGGCAGAGCTTCGAAAAATATTACAAAAAGGGGCAAAAATCCCCGATTGGTTTGCCTATTCTGAAATTGTTGAAGAATTACATATGACCTTACCGCCGCGTTCAAAACAAGGGGTGACACTCTTTTTTACAGGGCTTTCAGGCTCAGGAAAATCAACCATTGCCAATAGCATTTTGGTAAAATTTCTAGAACATGGCGGTCGTCAAGCAACCTTATTGGATGGGGATGTAATCCGAAACACCCTCTCAAGTGAACTGAACTTTAGCAAAGAACATCGTGATTTAAATATATTACGCATTGGCTATGTGGCGAATGAAATCACCAAAAATGGCGGCGTTGCTATCTGTGCGCCGATTGCACCCTACCGTAATATTCGCCAAAAAGTACGACAATCCATTGAACAATACGGCTCTTTTATTGAAATCCATGTTGCCACCTCCTTAGAAGTTTGCGAATCACGCGACCGTAAAGGCTTATATGCGCTGGCGAGAGCGGGGAAAATAAAAGGATTTACAGGCATTGATGACCCTTATGAAGCCCCTAAAAACCCCGAACTTTATATTGACACTGCCCACACCTCAGTTGAAGAGGCGGTAACGATGATATGGAAAAAAATTACCGCTATGGGCATTATAAAAGCCTAAAAATAACGCGATAGTAGCCCGTGATCCGTCTGTAATGCTGGCAATGGAATTCTTACTTCATAGCCTCCCCCCAAGGCGGACTCCATGCTATGTCCATACATATCTTTCATTGCGCTAACGGTTATATCTTGATTGCCTTGAGGAAGAATTAATTCTACTTTATCCCCCACAGAAAATTTATTTTTAGCCAAAATATCCGCTAAGCCTGTTTCAGGGTTATAGCCTGTAATTTCGCCACAAAACTGTTGTTGATGGCTTTTAGAGTAGCCCGTTAAATAATTTTGATACTCATGAGTGCTATGACGTTGATAAAAACCATCGGTATAACCTCGATTCGCCAAGTTTTCCAATACACCAATTAATTCGGGATTAAAATCGCGTCCAGCAACTGCATCATCAATCGCTTGACGATAACTTTGCGCGGTTCTTGCCACATAATAATGCGATTTTGTCCGCCCTTCAATTTTTAAACTGTCCACGCCAATATCCACCAACCGTTGCACATGCTCAATCGCGCGCAAATCTTTGGAATTCATAATATAGGTGCCATTTTCATCTTCCATAATCGGCAATAACTCGCCTTTTCGTCCCTCTTCTTCCAGAAAATACACTTTATCCGCTTCTGGGTGTCGATCAGCGCCCCCACAATTGGCGGTATTGCTGACATTATTAATCGCATCCATTGAGATTGGCGCAACGCCTTTCACATAATCCCCTTCGGCATTTTCATGAGCGGGCAAGGTATCGTATTTCCAACGGCATGAATTAGTACAAGTGCCTTGATTAGGGTCTCGATGATTAAAATAACCTGACAACAAACAACGCCCTGAATAGGCAATACATAACGCGCCATGCACAAATACTTCCAGCTCCATCTCAGGACATTGCTGTTTAATTTCAGCTACTTCATCCAAGGATAATTCTCGCGATAAAATCACCCGTTCAATCCCTTGCGTTTGCCAAAATTTTACGGTCGCATAGTTGACGGTATTCGCCTGTACCGATAAATGCAGAGGCATTTCAGGCCATTTTTCACGCACCATCATAATTAAACCTGGGTCGGCAATAATCAACGCATCAGGCTTCATGGCAATAATCGGTGCAAGGTCTTTTAAAAAAGTTTTAACTTTGGCATTATGTGGAATTACATTCGTCGCTAAAAAAAACTTTTTACCTAATTCATGGGCTTCCTTAATCCCTTTGGCTAAATTTTCCGCTAAAAAATCATTATTTCGTACCCGTAAACTGTATCGAGGTTGACCTGCATACACCGCATCCGCACCATAAGCAAACGCATAACGCATATTTCTAAGAGTACCTGCGGGCGAGAGAAGTTCTATTGAAGCCATAATATTATTTTTATTGTGTGGGTGTTGCGTCAGGGGTTTTAGTTTGAGTCGGGGGTTCGTCCAGTGGTATTACATCAAGCGTTTCAGTTTCAGGAAGGGATTCTTCAAGCGGTGCCATTTCTTTAATGTCGTCTATTGTTTGCTCGACTTGAGGTTCGGTTGGAATTTCAAGTTCTTTTACATCTTCTATTTTTTGATCCGCAGGGCGTGTTTTCAATACTTTTTTAGCTGGAATGTCTTTAACAGTTTGGGTGGCAGGCGATATTGCTTCAGAGGTCTTTTCTGCTTCGGTTGTTTCCAACACAGGGTCAGTTTTTTTACTAGGCGTAAACAACCAAACAATTTTTTCCCACATGGTTTTATCTAAATCTCGCTTAGGGACATCAACGGTGACTTCTTTTGAAATTTTTTCGACACTTGAATCAGGTTTAAAATCCCCTTGTATCGCGGTTAATGTTTCGCCTTCAAAATACAACGAAATACGCTTTTGTTTTCTATCCTCTCCACCTTTTTGACTCGAATATAAATAATCCCACCGTGTTTTATGAAAAATATCAACCAACATTGGCGAACCCATTATATAAAGCACTTGACGTTTACTCATTTTAGGGCGTAGTTGATTAATCATTTCCTGATCAACACGGTTTCCCTGACTTACATCAATTTTATACACACCAGGAAGATTATTTAAAATAGTTGTGCAACCCACCATCAACAGACACGCTGATAGTATTAAGACCAAAACCGCGTTGCGCATAGACAAAAAAATTCCGTAAAATCCAAAATGATACAGGATGTTAAACAATTATCCTATAATCTCTCTGCGATTAATCACAAAAAAAGGCTACAATAGCCAACCTAATTCTTTAACAATTAAATACAGGATGGTATTTTTTGGAAACGCAAGATTTAAGAAATGCTGGTTTAAAGGTCACGTTGCCGCGCGTAAAAATTTTAGAAATTTTAGAGAAACAAACCTTTGAGCGCCATTTAACTGCCGAGCAAGTGTATAAAATTTTGTTAAAAGAGGGTGAGGATATAGGACTTGCCACTATTTATCGCGTCTTAACACAATTTGAAGGCGCAGGTTTGGTTACACGACATCATTTTGAAGGTGGTAACTCTGTTTTTGAATTGGATTCAGGTCAACATCATGACCATATTGTGTGTATGAAATGCAGTAAAGTTGATGAGTTCGTGGATCCTATCATTGAAGAGCATCAAGCTAAAATTGCGGATAAACTGGGTTATACACTCACCGATCACAGCCTCTATTTATACGGTTTTTGCAGTAACTGCCAAACCTCTTAAGACTTCAGATTATGTTTAAACCCCTCATTTTATACATTGGGCTACGTTACACACGCGCCAAACAACGTACACAATTTATTTCCTTTATCACCTTAACCTCTGTGTTTGGAATTGCGCTAGGAGTCACTGCGTTAATTGCGGTTTTGTCGGTTATGAATGGCTTTGAAGCTGAATTACGGGAACGAATTTTAGGCATGACCTCCCATAGTACTATTACGGGAATTGATCATCGCTTAAGCAACTGGGAAAAACTTCAAGACAAACTCAAAGAAACTCCGCACGTTGAAGGCATGGCACCTTTTGTGAGTGGACAAGTAATGATTAGTGCGGATCGTCAAGTCAGTGGTACGTTGATTCGAGGCATTAACCCGATAGAAGAACCCAAGGTTTCAGAAGTGGCGGAAAAAATGCTCAATGGGCATAAACTCACCGACCTAGTCGCAGGAAAATTTCAAATTATTCTAGGCGCTGAATTAGCTAATTATCTAGGGGTTTTTGTCGGGGATAAAATTACCATTATTAGCCCTCAACTTAATGCAACGCCCGCAGGTGTTATTCCACGTTTACGGCGCTTTACTATTGTCGGTATCTTTAAAGTTGGTATGTATGAATACGACCGCAATATGGCGCTGATTCATATTAAAGATGCGGCAAAATTATTTCGACTAGGTAATGATGTTTCAGGTTTGCGCTTAAAATTGGACGATGTTTTCAACGCACCGCAATTAACTCGCGAACTAGGCGCACAATTATTAGATCAAAACTACTTACTCAGTGATTGGACAAAAGCTCACAGTAACTTTTTTCGCGCGATTAAAACCGAAAAACGAGTGATGTTTATTATCATGCTATTGATTGTCGCGGTGGCGGCGTTTAATATTGTTTCAACCCTTGTGATGGTGGTGACTGATAAACGCGGAGACATCGCCATTTTAAAAACCCAAGGCTTATCAAACCTATCCGTCATGGGAATTTTTATTGTTTTAGGCACCGTTATCGGTGCAATTGGCACCTTGCTAGGAACGCTAGGCGGTGTGTTATTAGCCTTAAATATCGAAACCATTATCCCTGCGATTGAAAACTTTTTTGGCGTGGATGTAATGGCGGCGGATGTCTATTATATTAGCGAAGTCCCGTCTAAATTAGTCTGGGAGGATGTTTTTCAAATAGCCCTTATGGCCTTTATTTTATCTTTGTTAGCCACCCTTTATCCTGCATGGCAAGCCTCAAAAGTAAACCCTGCCGAGGTATTACGCTATGAATGATTCTATTATTTTACAATGCAAAGGCCTGACAAAACGCTATCAACAAGGGGAATTAGATGTTGAGGTGCTAAAAGGCATTGATTTAAGCATCAAAGCAGGCACAAGAGTTGCCATTATGGGCGCATCAGGCTCTGGGAAAAGTACCTTATTGCATCTATTAGGTGGCTTAGAAAAACCCAGTTCAGGTGAGGTTATTTTAGATAATATCCATATTAATCGCATTAAAAGTTCTCAACTGGCAAAATTGCGTAATCAATCGCTAGGCTTTATTTATCAATTCCATCATTTATTAGGTGAGTTTACCCTACTTGAAAATGTTGCCATGCCCTTACTTATTGGCAAACACAGTATTAAAAGCGCCCAACAACAAGCCTTAGAATTATTAGATCGCGTAGGATTAGCCCACCGAGTTAAGCATAAACCTTCTGAACTATCAGGTGGTGAGCGTCAACGTGCCGCCATCGCCAGAGCCTTAATTAATAAACCTAAATGTGTACTTGCCGATGAACCGACGGGAAACTTAGACAGCAAAACCGCTGAAAATGTTTATCAACTGATGCAAGAATTAAATCAAGAATTACAGGTAAGTTTTTTAATTGTCACACATGATAAAACCTTAGCGCATCGGATGGACACCGTTGT
>JAGLBU010000124.1 GCA_023146575.1 Methylococcales bacterium | reverse complement strand
AAAACTTAAGTCTAATTACTTAGTACACAGCGTTTAACCGTTGAACTATCATTACCTCAACACCATTATAACTATTTAACTTAACCACACCGCATTCCATAGGGTACGGACAAAAAAATATGGCAAAAGAAGATTTTTACAAACTCCTCAGCATAAACAAAAATGCCAGCGAAGCTGAAATTAAAAAAAGTTATCGGCGCTTGGCAATGAAGTACCATCCCGATAGAAATACCAAAAGCCCCGAAGCCGCTGAGAAAAAATTTAAAGAAATTAAAGAAGCCTACGAAATTTTATCGGATGCTAAAAAACGCTCAGCCTACGATCAATTTGGTCATTCAGGGGTTGATGGCTCAATGGGTGGCGGACACGGAGCAGGCGCAGAAGGTTTTGGGGATATTTTTGGCGATGTTTTTGGGGATATTTTTGGTGGTGCTGGTGGTCGACAACAAAGCCATGTACAACGCGGGTCTGATTTACGCTACAACCTTGAGTTAAGCTTAGAAGACGCGGTTGCTGGTACTGATACTAAAATTCGTGTGCCGATTTTATCTTCTTGTGGTGACTGTCATGGTTCGGGCGCTAAAAAAGGCTCAAGTCCTGTTAATTGTTCAACTTGTAGCGGTATTGGACAAGTGCGAATGCAACAAGGTTTTTTCTCGGTTCAACAAGCTTGCCCAACCTGTCATGGTTCAGGCAAACAAATTAAAAATCCATGCCGTAAATGTCACGGTCAAGGACGGGTTCAAGAAACCAAAACCCTCTCGGTTAAAATCCCAGCAGGGGTTGATACAGGTGATCGAATTCGATTAGCCAATGAAGGCGAAGCAGGCGAACGCGGCGCACCTTCTGGTGATTTATATGTTCAAATAGAAGTCAAAGAGCATACTATTTTTACCCGTGAAGAGGCAAACCTTTATTGTGAAGTCCCGATTAGCTTTCCAACCGCCTGTTTAGGTGGAAACATTGAAGTCCCAACCTTAGATGGTAAAGTTAAATTAAAAATCCCAGCCGAAACTCAAACAGGTAAATTATTTCGCTTACGTGGTAAAGGCGTTAAACCTGTACGAGGTGGTGCATTAGGTGATTTACTCTGCCGAGTTCAAATCGAAACCCCCGTTAAATTAACCAAAGAACAAAAAGACTTAGTAGAGCAATTTTCAAATTCGCTCACGGGAGGAGGTATCCAACACAGTCCGCAAGAACATTCGTGGACACATGGGGTTAAAAACTTTTTTGATAAATTAACAGGATAAAAAATGACAAGAATAGCCATTGTCGGCGCATCTGGAAAAATGGGCGTATGTTTGATAAAAGCAGCCGTTGATGAAAATCTATTAACTGTTGCCATCTCTAGCACGGCTAAAGGCAAAGATGCAGGCGATTTAGCAGGTGCTGGAACCCAAAATATTATTGTAGGGGATGATTTAGAAGCCGTTGTAGATGATTTTGATGTCCTTATTGACTTCACACGCCCAGAAGCAACGATGAAATACCTTGAAATTTGCCGAAAAGCAGGTAAAAAAATCGTCATCGGTACCACAGGATTTACCGCTGAAGAAAAACAACATATCCAAGAGGTTTCTAAAGAAATCGGTATTATGTTTTCACCTAACATGAGCATTGGGGTCAATATCTCCTTAAAACTCTTAGAAATGACCGCTAAAATTATGGGCGATTATACCGATATTGAAATCATTGAAACCCATCACCGTCATAAAGTTGATTCACCTTCAGGAACAGCACTGTTAATGGGACAAGTGATTGCCGACACCTTAGGCTGGGATTTAGATGAACACGCGACTTATGGTCGTAGTAAGGGCAATATTGGCGCACGTGAATCTCAAACCATTGGATTTTCAACAATCCGTGGCGGTGATATTGTGGCAGAACACACGGTCATGTTTGCAGATGTTGGTGAGCGTGTTGAAATTACCCATAAAGCCAGTAATCGCATGACCTTTGCTATTGGCGCAGTACGAGCGGCAAAATGGTTAGTCGATGAAGACAATGGTTTTTATGACATGCAAGATGTTTTAGGCTTATCCTCTTTACACATGACGCGTTTAGGTCTCATGGAAACGTCCCCACAAGTTGCGCGTAATTTAGTCCATCGCAACGA
>JAGLBU010000123.1 GCA_023146575.1 Methylococcales bacterium | reverse complement strand
ATTGATGATGGTTCAACCGACGACACGGCTAAAATGGTTGAGAAATCCTTCCCGCATGTTATTTATATTCACCAATCAAATCAAGGTGTGAGTATTGCTCGAAATACAGGCATTAAAAAAGCGACTGGCGAATGGTGTGCCTTTTTAGATTCTGATGATCAATGGCTAGCCGACAAACTCTCTAAACAAATTACCGCTCTTAAAAATACTGACTATAAAGTTTGTCACACCGAAGAAATATGGATTCGTAACGGCGTTCGAGTCAATCAAAAACACAAACATAAAAAAATCGGCGGTTGGATTTTTGAACGTTGCTTACCTTTATGTGCCATGTCGCCCTCTTCTATCATGATACATAAAAAAGTCTTTGAAACCGTCGGCTTATTCGACCCCGATTTCCCCGCGTGTGAAGATTACGAACTATGGCTACGAATTAGCGCACGCTATCCTGTGTTATTTATCGACACCCCACAAATAAAAAAATATGGTGGTCATGAGGATCAGCTGTCACAAAAATACTGGGGCATGGATCGGTTTCGGATTCAAGCGTTAGAAAAAATAATTAATAGTGATAGTTTATCCCCTGAAAATAAAAAAATAGCGATTGAAATGCTTATAAAAAAAGCCACTATTTTTCAAAAAGGCGCATTAAAACGTCATAAAACGGCTGAAGTTATGCGCTATCAACAGATGATCGACTCTTTTAAATATAAGGAACACTAATGAATAAACATTTTTTAACCGATATTGAAATTGAAACGTTTAAGTGTTTCGATCACTTTAAAGCCAGTGGTTTTAAGCGGGTTAATTTAATAGGTGGCAAGAATAATATTGGTAAAACCGCCTTTATGGAGGCTTGTTATATTAATACGCATTCAGAAGATGTCAATACAATGTTGACCGCACTTGTTAATATTAATCAATCACGTGAATATGTAAATATTATTGATAAAAGTAAAATTGAATCCTATCTTTTAAGTTCAACAAAAAAATGTACTTCAAGTTCCAATACTAGATTTATAGATTTTGAATTTACAGATAAAGATGCAAAACAACAATTTAAGTTTGTCATTGATAAGACTGAAAAAGATATTAATGGAAATGATTTAAACGCATCTATTCACCTTATCTCTAATATAAGGTTTATAAATACCTTTGGATGGTCAGATGCTGAGTTAGCAAAGGCTTATGAAGAAATTCAGAGAAATGAAAAAGAAAATTATCTTAGCGAATGTGCTAAAGAATTTGATAATTCTATTGAAAGCTTTAAGTTAATGGGGGGAACTAAACCAGAATGTAAGAAGCACGGTGAATGGCGAAAAATCACTGAATTTGGTGATGGCTTAAAACATTATATTTCTATCATTTGTGCCTTATATGCTTGCAAAGGTGGCTACTTATTTATTGATGAAATTGAGAATGGTATTTATTATGGACAATTGGATAGGCTGTGGGAAATAATTTTAACCATTTCAAAAGAAACTAATTGCCAAGTATTTGCAACCACCCATTCAAAGGAAATGATTGATTCATTCGCGCGAGTTTCTGAAAAACTAGAAGAGCAGGATATTACCTTTACAACGATCATTAAAAATAGGGAAGGCAAGCTTAAAGCTCTTACAGAAGATTATGAAATGCTCTCTTACAGCCTTTCACAAGGGCATGAGGTGAGATAATGAAATCTATTGCTATATTACATGAAGGAAACGCGAAGCAAACAAATGATAATGATTTGATTTCTTTATTGATTAATCATTTAGAACTAGACATCAAAAGGATAGATTTTTATGGAATGAATTGTAAATCTAATTTTTTTAAACCTAATTATATTGCATATAAAATATTGAAACAAAGAATTAAAAAAGGTGAGGTAGATAAGGTTTTATTCGTAGTTGATGCTGATTATGAAAAAAACGATCATCTTTATGGCGGCTTTGATAATACTGAAAAAGAATTAAAACGTATTATTTCCGAAATAGAGGACTTTCAAGAGATTAGCAGTTTATTTATCACCTGCGATCCCGATACAAAAACAGGCTATCTTGAATCCTTTATTTTATCTACTATTCCAGAAAAACAGCGAAATTGTATTGAACGATTTTTAGATTGTTCACAATTCAAACCTAAAGAAAATCATAAAGCAATTCTCAATCAGATTTATAAAATGGCGTATCCTAATGCGCCTTATAACTTTGAACATAAAAATTTTGATGATTTGAAAACTAAATTACGCGCTCTTTTTGAATTATGAAAAAAGAAAATTATATGAGCTGGTCGTCGTATTTTATGTCGATTGCACTTTTATCCTCTTTTCGTTCCAAAGACCCAAAAACCCAAAATGGCGCGTGTATTGTGGACAAACATCATAAAATAATTGGCATTGGTTATAATGGCTTGCCGCGAGGATGTTGCGATGATGATCCACATTATTGGGAAGATGATGATAATGACTTATTGAGGTCGAAACATACTTATGTGGTTCATGCTGAAAAAAATGCCATCTATAATTGTATGGCGCATGATATAAATCACGCGACCATTTATGTTACTCAGTTCCCATGTAACACCTGCGCTCAAGCGATTATTCAGGTTGGGATTAAAGAGGTCATTTTTTTACGCAAAAAAAAATACAGCCACCACACAAGCCTTAATCAAGCAGTCGATAAAATGTTCACTGATAGTAGTGTTAACGTTGTGTGTTATAAAACGTTGGATATTGAAGATACTTTTTATTTAGATGCGCTGGAAAAAACGCAACATTTATATACTTAATGAATAATCATACCTCCTTAGCCTTTTCAAAAAAGATTTTCGATCAGGAGTGTCAAAAATGCCTACGTTTAAGTCTTTTTTTAAAAGAAAGTAAGCAACAATACCCAGATTATCATGCCTTACCCGTCGCCCCCTTTGGAGATAAAAACGCACAATTATTAGTCGTAGGTTTAGCCCCAGGAATGCACGGTGCTAATGCGACAGGTCGGCCTTTTACAGGGGATTTTGCAGGATTATTATTGTATCAAGCCTTGTATGATTTTGGTTTTGCTAATAAGCCTGCGTCTAAATCTTTAGACGATGGATTGGAACTTATGAATGCACGGATTACCAATGC
>JAGLBU010000122.1 GCA_023146575.1 Methylococcales bacterium | reverse complement strand
CTCTTCTACTGTTGCCCAAAAATTTGCACTAAAACGCCTTTTTTCATACACATTTAATCGTTTTAAATTGACTTTATCGTTTAATTTCAAGGTATTATAATAATAAATCAATGCCATAAACATCCCGATTAAATGAACTGTCCCGAACATCCTAGTTTAGCAGTTTTTATATTTAATTATTCAAACGCTCAGTTTTCCATAGAGTTTTATTGATTTATCCTTGAAAAGACGGCTCTAATCCTCTATTATTATAAATGAGAATTATTCGTATTAACATTAGAGCCATAACTAGGAGCCAGTCTAAAATGTATCAAAGAAAACAGCCATTAGCACTTCTCTACGAATTTTTTATAAAAATTCAAAAATCCATCTTGAAGAATACACTTTACGATATGAAAAATAACCATAATCGTGTTGCTTTTTCTCATGAAAAAAATCGTAACACTATTCGTATAGAAATAGACAGTGAAAAAGTATGGATACTTTTCGCACAACACCAAATTTGTATAGAAGACCTGTACTGCTTAGACAACTACTCAAAACAACAACTTAAAAGTATTTGCCTAAAAACATCACTTCTTAGAAAAAAGAAGGGTGATACAGCAATTTCTTCTCAGGCTAAAAGTATTCAATCAGGAGAGTTAATGTGAGTAATAACCCATTTCCTCTTTTTACCATTAAAGAAAATGATGCACCAAAAAATATTGAGGCAAAAATACCTCTACTTATTCGGCTGTATCTTACTTTACCTGATCAACAAACAGCGGCAGCGGTTGCTACGCATATTAACACGCTCTTAGCCGCGCCTCATTATATAAAGAACATTAAAACACGCTGTCAATTTAGACGACTTTCAGAGCATTGGAAACTTCTTGCATGGTTAGAAGAACGACCAATCATTTACAGTCATACACAGCCTAGTTTAAAAATGGAACTAAAACAAATCACATCACTAAAAGGTTTAAGAAAATGACTACTACATACACATCAACTAAAAAAACTAAAAAATTAGCCGCTAATTTACCAACCTTGATTAGTATTATTTGTAATTTAATGACCTGCTATGCGATGCACCCTTGTGAAGAAGTGGCTAAAAAAATCAATCGCCATATGAATGCTTTATTAGAATCCTCTTCAATGATGGAGCTTGGTGAATGGCGACCTATCTTTATTCAATTGCAAATTCAGTGGGACACGATAATGCAACGTTACCAACATCACGATAATTTAAACACCAGTGCTAAATCTTAAATAAGTCCATTCAATGTGTACTTATCATCCGTCAATTCATACCAAAAAAAGTATGGAAATGGATGGGATGAGAATAAAATTATGGCAATTAGATCATGTTTACCATTGCACGGTTATCGGAACATGTCTTACGCTTGAGGAAATTAAAAAACTCCTGCATTCTTTAAATGTAGATTGCCATAATTATAAACCCTATGATATTCACACCCATGTGGTGACGGTTATGGGTTCTAACAATGTTTGCAGTAAAAAAATACAGCGTTATTTGGATAAAAAATTCTCGAGTATCATCAAAAAAACACTCAAAATGACCGCAAATAAATTAGAGGAAGAATGGATTAATGTTTTTGAAACCGTGGACTTAATAGGAACTTTTTGGGCATTAATTTCTCATCCAAATACCACGGATAAAATGAGAAAAATTTTTTATGGTGATATTCATATGTTATCTCACACCTCAAAACTGACCCAGCAAATAAATTTAAAACCACTCGGTCAGCTTGAAAGTTTTGAGTTACAACAAACTCAAATTATAAATGCTCAAAAACAACAAATAAAACAATTAAAACAAGATTTAAAACGCTTAAAAACTGAAATGCTTGTATAACAAGTTTATTCCAAAATGTATCATCCATAACCTTCTAAAAAATATCATTTTAACGTTACTTATTGCTAAAATAATCCATTATTAACTTGCTTCAACTCACTTATCCTCCTAAGATCATTCCAAGTAGTTAAACAAAAAATATATAGTGATATAATATTGTCATTTTTGGTCAAAGAATATGAAATTTGTAACCCCCTAACAGAAGAGCAACGAAAATAACTTAATTTCTTGGCACTTTGATCATACGGTTAACCGTGCCGTTAAAGGCATTAACTTGTTAAATTGCCTCTATGTGTCAACATAACGCCCCTATTTCCAAATAGAACTGTTTAAAGCTGCTTTGTTTATCTATCGGGACTTGGCATCTAATCAATACCTTTTTTAAATTAGCAAAGATATTGACGCCCCTAATCGTTTGAAAATTAGAGACGATTATAAAAAATCACAAGCCTAATATATAGGCATTATCTAAAGTCGTTAAAACCCGTAAGTTTAAAGCACTTGTTGGCGTGCCACTGGCTGCATTTTTAAGTGAAAAGGCTGGAATTGTCAGTTGTTTGCTGTCTTGATCATAGGTTGCCGAACGATTTTTAGTAATGGGCAAACTTTGTACGGGACCAAATAAAGCCGTTGCATAAGCATTGTCTAACACGGTAAAGTTTTTATTAGAATCCGCTAAGACTTGTAAACTTACTGAAAAGTACCCTTGTACTTTACCGCCAGAAACCACGGCGACGGAGGGTAATTCTAATTGTAATTGACTGTCATCATA
>JAGLBU010000121.1 GCA_023146575.1 Methylococcales bacterium | reverse complement strand
AGCTTATTGCATGTCAATGGAACCGTTGGGCGAGGTTCGACAGGTGTGGATTTAAATACGATTCCTTTACGCTCAATAGAACGAGTTGAGGTGTTAAGAGACGGCGCGGCGGCACAATATGGTTCAGATGCGATTGCAGGTATCATTAATATTATTTTAAAATCAGGGGGCGAGGAGCATCGACTGACTTCTACCGTTGGACAAACTTATAATGGGGATGGCGAACTTTATCAAGCCGATATTCATTATGGTGTTACATTACCGATGGATGGCTTTGTCAATATGACCGCTGAATTACACAGTCGTCACCCAACCGATCGAGCCGATATTGATACACGCTCACAATATTTTGCTGGTGATCCTCAAAATAATCAAATCAACGGCTTTACTGATCGACAAGGTGATGCACGGGTCAATAGTTTTTTGTTTGCATTCAATTCAGAAATTCCGCTGTCAAACACACTTATCACCTATTTAGATGGCTCAATGAACTATCGGCGTAATGAATCGAGCGTTTTTTTTAGGCGAGCATTAGATAATCGGACGGTAAGAGCATTATACCCAAATGGTTTTTTACCATTATTTGGTTCAAATATTATTGATTATTCAGCGACTATTGGCGTGAAAGGTGAAACCAGCTTTGGTTTGTCGTGGGATTTAAGCCACACCGTGGGGGGGAATTATATTCATTATGATGTCAAAAACTCGGTGAATGCCTCACTGGGAACCGCAAGCCCGACCTCTTTTAACGCAGGCGAATTAAACGCCAGACAACACACCACTAATTTAGATTTATTTAAAAAAATAAACTGGGGGCTTGAAAAACCATTAGAAATGGCGTTAGGTTTTGAATGGCGTTATGAAACTTTTGCTATTATCGCGGGTGATATGGCCTCTTATACTCATGGAGGCGTGCCTGTTTTAGATGGACCCAATCAAGGTCAAAGCACCATGGCGGGCGCACAAGGTTTTCCAGGCTTTAGAGAAAGCAATGAGTTGAGTGAAGACCGACATAATTTTTCGACTTATATTGATTTGAATAGCCAGTTTTTTAACAAGCTATCAGTAGGCATTGCAGGGCGTTATGAATATTACAGTGATTTTGGTTCCAGTTTAAATGGAAAGTTTTCACTCGGTTATCGAGTCGTCGATCAATTACTTTTAAGAGGGTCGGTAAGTACAGGCTTTCGCGCCCCCTCGTTACAGCAATCGTATTTTAACTCAACCTCTTCAATCAGTATTGATGGTAATTTAACATCCACCTCAACATTACCCGTTAATTCCCCGATTGCGCAAGCCTTAGGTGCCACGGAATTAAAGCCTGAAAAATCACAACATTTTACGGTCGGTTTTATGTTTGAGCCCATTTCTAATTTTTCACTCAGTGCGGATTATTTTTACACTAAAATTGATGATAGAATTATTTTTTCACGTAATATAACCTCTGCACTTTCCACTGAAATTAAAGGTATTCTAGACCGTAATAATTTATCGGCAGCGCGTTTTTTCACCAATGCAATTAACACCGAAACCTACGGCTATGATATTCGAGCAAATTACGATTTGGATTTACAAGAACATGGTGAATTAAAATTATCAGCCCTATACCATCATCATAAAACGAAAGTATTAGGTGGGGTTCATGCGCCTGAAATTTTAGGGGAAGATGGGGGCGATATTATTGTCAGTCATGGTGATCATGAAAACATTGAATCAGGACAACCCAGTCAAAATTTAATTTTAATGGCCGACTATAAAGCAGGGGGCTTTGAAGCCGTTTTTAAAGTGATGAAAGTCGGCGGATTTACCTTAAGCCAAGAAAATTTTAAAAGCCAATGGTTAGCGGATATTGATTTATCGTATCAACTTGATCAGCATTTTAATATCGGGGTTGGTGTTCATAATTTATTTGATAGCACGCCTAGAAAACTTCGAGGGAATGGGAGTTTTCTGCAGACGAGTCCTTTTGGGCATAATGGCGGGTTTTATTATATGCGCTTGTCTGCTGAATTTTAATATCAGAAGGCAAGAACAGTAATGATACAATTCCACTTTTTAATCATCCGAACACATCAATGTTTCTAAATAAATTTTATACCATTCATGAGAGACAAGTTTTAATCAGCGCTGAACAAGCCAGCCATTTTGCTAAAGATATTGCCAGAGACTTTAATCCCTTACATGACCCTGATGCCAAACGGTTCTGTGTTCCTGGTGATTTACTGGTTTCCTTAGTGATTGCAAAATATGGCTTAAGTCAAAAAATGCAATTTACCTTTTCAGGTATGGTAGGTCATGATATTTATTTGAATTTTCCTGAAACCGATGATGATTATTTTGAAATCACCGATAATAATCAAAAAGCTTATATGAAGGTGCATCGAAGTGGTAATAAAATTCATGATGAAGGGTTACTTGAGGGATTTATTCGAGATTATGTGGCGTTTTCAGGGCCTAATTTTCCGCATATTTTAGTGCCTCTAATGGCGGAGCAAAATGTGATGATTAATACCACGCGTCCCTTGGTGATTTATGAAAGCATGGTGTTTGAGTTTGAATCGTTAAATTTTTTAACCCCTGA
>JAGLBU010000120.1 GCA_023146575.1 Methylococcales bacterium | reverse complement strand
GGTTGAAAAATTTCATTATTATAGAGTACCCCCCAGTGACTGTTATCGACAATCGCTTTAAAGCCTAGATCTGTTTGTTCAGCAATAATAATGGAGACTTCTTGACCTTCTTTAAAATAAATAGACTCATCAACAATCAGATGCTCAAACCGCGTGGTGGCTGTAATACGGTTTTCATCATCTAAGAAAATTTTAACCAAATAAGATTTATCTAATTCTAAAGGTCTACGTTGTTCATTAAAAGGGACTAATAAATCCTTAGACAAGCCCCAATCTAAAAAAGCCCCAATGCGGCCAATATCAATCACTTTTAACCACGCAATATCATCTACTTGCGCAATAGGACTGTGTAAAGTGGCCGTTAACTGTCCTTTTTTACCACTATAAACAAATACTTTTAATGAAATCCCTGCTTTACAGCGTTTAGGCACTTCATTGTCTGGAAATAAAATAATTCCTTCGTCGTCATCCATGAAGCACCATTCATTTTGGTGTCTTTGTACTTTAAGTTGATTAAATTTACCGATTTTAAGCATTGATTTGACCTGTGATTTTAAAATTTAAGAGCCTATATTACTTTCTTCTTCAAAAGATTGCGGCTGATTATCAGGTTTTACCGTTGGAGGCGGCGTATTTGGTTTGGTAGGCACTATCGCTTCATTAATAGTCGATGGTGTTAGCGCTTTTTTATTTCCTACGGTTTTTTGAGGATTAAGGACTGTCTTATTTGGAGGGATAGTCACATTAATTTCTGTGGGTGGGGGAGTAGAGATTGCGGGTGATGTTTGTTTTTTTGCTTTACGATTTTTCATATAAAGGTCGAGTTTTTCTTTTGCAGCTTTGGCTCTTTTTTCATCAGCTGGCATAATTCGTACTTTGTTATCGTTCGAGTTACCTTGATTTTTACAAGGTCTGGCTTGGTAGGTCAGTTTACCTGTGACAGGATCAGGGCATTTATAAACCCCTGCTTCTACAATGCCGATGCTTGCGATGAGTAAAGGTAGAATAATCAATTTCATAGGAAATCTCTCTTAAATATTAAATTAAATGAATACTATCATTAAGTCGTTTAGATGAAAAGATGGGGATAAGGCTTAAAGACGGCAATTTAATAAAATTTAGTCCTGTATCACAACTTTAGTGGATAAACCGACTAACTTTAAGCGACTAAATCTTGCACCAGATAAAAACATCGCTTATAATCCTCAGCTTGAAAAGTATGCGAGCGTGGCGGAATTGGTAGACGCGCTGGTTTTAGGTACCAGTATCTTATGATGTGAGAGTTCAAGTCTCTCCGCTCGCACCACTTATCCCCCCTTTAGCATTAACAATACCTTGTTAATGATTCATACTCTATTTTATCGATACCAATCGCCTAAAATTCCCTATATTATTTCGTTGAGGAAAACTAATGCAAGTTTCTGTCGAACAGACATCAGAATTAAGCCGAAAAATGACTGTCCAAATTTCTGAGGAAGCGCTACAAGAAAAAGTGGATGCCCGTTTAAAGTCGTTGAAAAGTGAAGTTAAGATTGATGGCTTTCGTCCTGGGAAAATTCCACTAAGCATCGTAAAAAAAAGATATGGTGAAAAGGTTCGCGGAGAAGTTGCAGGCGAATTGGTGCAATCAAGTTATTATGAAGCCTTGCAGACCCAAAAATTAAATCCTGTCAATTTACCTCATATTCATCCTGTTGAACAAACGGAAGGCTTAGGCTATACCGCAGAATTTGAGGTTTACCCTGAAATTTCTTTAGAGGGCATTAATACCATTGAAGCTAAAAGACCAATCTCAAGCATTGAAACCGCTGATTTTGATGAAATGGTGGAAAAATTACGCAAACATAAGGTTTCATGGGAGCCTGTCGAGCGTCGTTCTGAAAATAATGACAGAGTCACTGTTCATTTTTCAGGGACTTCTGAGGGCGAAAATTTTACCGACGGAAAAGTTGAAAACTTTGAAGTGGAATTAGGTCAAAACCAAATGATTCCAGGATTTGAAGAACAATTATTAAACCTTGAAGCAGGTGAAAATAAATCTTTTGAAATTACTTTTCCTGAAACCTATGCAGCCAATCCAAAATTAAATGGCAAAGTAGCGAATTTTGAAGTCGATGTAATTAAGGTTGAAGCACCTAAATTACCTGAAGTTGATGAAGCCTTTGTCAAAGAATACGGTATTGAAACAGGGGATGTTGAGGCATTTTATAAAGATGTTCGCGCCAATATGGATAACGAATTACAGCGTGCATTATCGGGTGAATTAAAAGAATATGTTCTGGATGCTTTGTACGATAGCCTTAAAATAGCCTTACCAAAGGCGTTGATTGATCAAGAAATTAATACGTTGATCAAGCCTTATGTTGAAGCAATGGAAAAGCAAGGTCAAAAACCTGAAGAAATGGATCTTCCGCGTGATATTTTTGAAGAACGCGCTAAAAAACGGGTGGGATTAGGCTTAATATTGGCGGAAATTATTCAAAAAAATAATATTACCATAAATGATGAAAAACTTCGCTCAACAGTTCAAGAGTTGGCTCAAAGTTATGATAACCCTGATGAAGCGTTGGCATGGTACAGCGAAGATGAAAAACGCTTAGATAATGTCAAACAAATGGTTTTGGAAGAAGAAACCGTTGAATGGTTAACAGGGCAAATGGTTATGAGTGATGAAGCGCCCCAAAAATTTCATGAACTTGTGAGCAAACGCCTTCAAAAACAGCAACAACGAGGCTAAAATGTATCAAACAACAGATTCAGGTATTTTAACACCACCTCAGGCTGCGGGGGGATTAGTCCCTATGGTCATCGAGCAAACTGCCAGAGGCGAGCGTTCGTATGATATTTATTCCAGACTGCTAAAAGAACGCATCATCTTTTTGGTCGGTCAAGTTGAAGACTACATGGCAAATCTTGTGGTCGCGCAATTGCTGTTTTTAGAGTCTGAAAACCCTGATAAAGATATACATTTATATATTAATTCACCAGGTGGCTCTGTCACTGCTGG
>JAGLBU010000012.1 GCA_023146575.1 Methylococcales bacterium | reverse complement strand
CCCCAAAAGCAGCTGAATAAGCGGTTTTTTAATCATCTGTTAGAGTCATCTGTTGCTCAGATGGCTCTAATGCTTTGATAGGTTGTGCAATTAATTCATCAACCCGCTGAAACCCTCTTGGCAACAACGCCCCTCTTTTTGCGCGTGTCGAATGATAACGCTCAATATCAATAGCCTTTAAGGTTAAATGCCGCTTTCCCGAAATAATTTTCAATGGCTGAGTACCATCGGCTAATAAGATGATTAATTTAATTGCATCGGTTTTAGCGGTAAAATCTTTTGCAACAATCTGGATGATTTTATTACCCTTTCCTCGTGCTAATGCGGGTAACTCATCCACAGGAAAAATTAACAACCGCCCCTGCTCTGTCACAACCGCCACCAACATTGCCGTCTCTTTAATAGCCAACGCAGATAAAAGCGTTGCATTTTTAGGCAAACTCACCAAGGCTTTCCCCGCTTTATTTTTAGATTGAAAATCTTTTACCTGTACCCTAAACCCATAACCTGCATCACTGGCGAGTAAATACCAGTCCTCTGGTTTTCCTGCTAACAATTGCGTAAACAATGCCCCTGTTGGCGGATTTAAACGCCCTGTTAACGGTTCACCTTGACTACGAGCCGAGGCCAAATCATGCGTGGAAGTGCTGTAAATACGCCCTGTGGAATCCAAAATATAAACCGCTTGAGTACTACGACCTGTAATTGATCTTAAGAAACCATCGCCTGAACGGTAATTTAAACTGCTCACATCAATATCATGTCCTTTAGCCGCGCGTATCCAACCTTTTTGAGATAAAATAATCGTTAAAGGTTCATTTGTAATCAAAGCCGTTGCATCCAATGCATGAGCCGAGGCTCGTTCAACTAAAGGTGAGCGCCGTCCATCGCCATATTTTTTTGCATCGTGAATAATTTCTTTTTTAAGTAAACTTTTTAATAATCTTGGTGAATTTAAGGTTTTATCCAAACCTTTACGTTCTTTTTCGAGTACTTGTTGCTCTGCCGTGATTTTAGTCTCTTCTAATTTTGCTAACTGACGTAATTTTAATTCTAAAATCGCCTCGGCTTGTTTTACAGATACATTAAAATGCCTTATCAACACCTCTTTAGGGGCTTCTTGTTCGCGAATAATCGCAATAATTTCATCAATATTTAAAAAAGCAATCAACAAGCCTTCTAAAAGATGCAATCTGATGATAATTTTATCCAGTCGATATTGCAGACGCGCACTGACGGTTTGTTGGCGAAAATCCAACCATTCCCGCAAAATTTGGACTAAATTTTTAACCTGTGGTTTACCATCTAAGCCAATCATATTCATATTGACGCGGTAACTTTTTTCCAAATCAGTGGTGACAAATAAATGCGACATCACAGCGGCTATATCCGTCCGCCGAGACCGTGGAATAATCACCAGCCGCGTTGGATTTTCATGATCAGACTCATCGCGTAAATCGTCAATCATAGGGAGCTTTTTTGCCTGCATTTGAGCGGCAATTTGTTCAATTATTTTTGCTCCTGAAACCTGATGTGGCAACGCAGTAATCACAATATTTTGCGCTTCAACGTCATAAATCGCACGCATTTTAATCGAGCCTTTCCCCGTTTGATACAGTTTTACAATATCATCGTGTGAGGTAATAATTTCAGCGGCGGTTGGGTAATCAGGGGCTTTAATATGACTTAATACATCCGCTAACGAGGCGTTTGGCTTACTTAATAATGCCACACAAGCATCAGCAACTTCTCGCAAATTATGCGGAGGAATATCGGTTGCCATCCCCACGGCAATTCCCATCGTCCCATTTAATAAAATATTGGGCAGACGAGCAGGGAGCAGTTTTGGCTCTTGTAACGTGCCATCAAAATTATCACTCCATTCAGCCGTTCCTTGCCCAAGTTCTGACAATAACAGCTCAGAATAGGCGGTTAAACGCGATTCGGTATATCGCATGGCAGCAAACGATTTAGGATCATCTGCTGACCCCCAATTTCCTTGACCATCCACCAATGGATAACGATAGGAAAATGATTGCGCCATTAACACCATCGCTTCATAACAAGCAGAATCGCCATGTGGATGATATTTTCCCAACACATCCCCCACAGTACGGGCGGATTTTTTATATTTTGCCAAAGCGCTTAAGCCTAATTCTGACATCGCATAAATAATACGCCGCTGTACAGG
>JAGLBU010000119.1 GCA_023146575.1 Methylococcales bacterium | reverse complement strand
CAAGCGGCAAGTATGGGGGCGTTATTATTGACAGGCGGGGCAAAGGATAAACGCTTTTGTTTGCCACATTCTCGAATGATGATTCACCAGCCTTTAGGTGGCTTTCAAGGCCAAGCTTCTGATATTGATATTCATGCCAAAGAAATTTTATTGATTCGTGAAAAACTTAATAACGTTTTAGCGCGTCATACAGGGCAATCAGTTGAAGCCATTGAAAAAGATACTGATAGAGATAATTTTTTAAGTGCGGAAGAGTCGGTTAACTATGGCTTAATTGATAAGGTCGTTTCAGAGCGTCAACCCTCTAACACTTAACGTTTAATAAACAACTTACACTTTTTGGAGACTTAAATTTATGAGTAGTGACGATAAACTACTTTATTGTTCTTTTTGCGGTAAAAGTCAAAATGAAGTAAAAAAATTAATTGCAGGCCCTTCGGTTCATGTGTGTGATGAATGTGTAGCGCTTTGTAATGATATTATTCGAGACGATGTTGAGCAAGAAAAAGTATCAGATACGGCTGTTCATAATGATAAGTTGCCAAAACCTAAAGAAATTAAAGCCACTTTAGATGACTATGTCATAGGGCAGGAGCAGGCGAAAAAAAACCTTTCGGTGGCGGTTTATAATCATTATAAGCGTTTGCGAAGTCAGTCTAAAAAAGATGATATTGAGCTTGGGAAAAGTAATATATTATTGATTGGTCCTACAGGTTCTGGTAAAACATTATTAGCTGAAACGTTAGCGCGATTATTGGATGTTCCGTTTACGATTGCCGATGCGACCACCTTAACGGAAGCGGGTTATGTCGGGGAAGACGTTGAAAATATCATTCAAAAAATTCTTCAAAAATGTGATTATAATGTCGAAAAGGCTGAAACGGGTATTATCTATATTGATGAAATTGATAAAATCACCCGAAAATCTGAGAATATGTCGATTACACGCGATGTTTCAGGTGAAGGCGTACAACAAGCGTTATTAAAGCTGATTGAAGGTACTATTGCCTCCATTCCACCACAAGGTGGGCGTAAACATCCCCAGCAGGATTTTTTACGGGTTAATACGGCCAATATATTATTTATTGTCGGTGGTGCATTTTCAGGACTGGATAAAATCATCCAAAACCGCTCGGTTAAAAGTGGTATTGGCTTTGGTGCTGAAGTTCAATCAAAAGATGAAGCTAAAAATGTCGGGGAATTATTTTCAGAAGTCGAGGCAGAAGATTTAATTAAATACGGCTTGATCCCAGAATTTGTGGGTCGATTGCCTGTGGTCGCCACCTTAGAAGATTTAGATGAAGCGGCTTTGATTCAAATCTTAACCGAGCCTAAAAATGCCTTGGTGAAACAATATCAACATTTGTTTGAAATGGAAGGCGCTGAACTCGAATTTAGAAAGGATTCTCTCTCAGCGATTGCTCAAAAAGCCATGAAACGAAAAACAGGCGCGCGAGGACTGCGAACCATTGTTGAAAATGTTTTATTAGAGACCATGTATGAATTACCCTCATCAGAAAACATTATAAAAGTTGTACTTGATGAAGGGGCTATTTTAGGTGAGAATGATCCTATTTTTGTTTATGAACAAGAACGAAAAAAAGCATCTGGCGAAAATTAAACAACTTTAGCCTTAGATTGCGTAAAAAGGGGACTTTGAACTTCAAAGTTCCCTTTTTTTATATTTAAACTCCTTTAATAAATACAGGTTGTTACAACGTATGGATCAATCCCTCACTTTCGATTTAGATTTAATCAACCGTTATAACAAATCTGGCCCACGTTATACCTCCTATCCTACGGCTTTAGAACTCCATGATAATTT
>JAGLBU010000118.1 GCA_023146575.1 Methylococcales bacterium | reverse complement strand
ACGGTTTCGTATTCTTTGGATGGGCAACTCTTGCTATCTTGGGTGTTGTAAATACAGAAGTTGCTGCAATTTCAAAATTACTGAAAAAAGACTTAGCTTAATAGGTTAATTTTTTTGACGTAAACGCTATCTCCCTGATGCATGTTTTGCTCTTGAGTGAAACATGCAGAAGATAAGAGATAGTTAAAATAAAAAATATAATTTTAATTTTTAGGAGGTAAGCTAATGAGCGCATCTCAATCAGCTGTACGATCTCGAGCGGAAGCGGTACAAGTTTCTCGCACGTTTGACTGGATGATTCTTTTTACGTTATTCACCGCGGTTTTAGGCGGTTATCATATTCACTATATGTTAACAGGCGGTGACTGGGATTTTTGGAGTGACTGGAAAGATAGACGTTTATGGGTAACCGTAGCACCTATCGTATCAATCACTTTCCCAGCTGCTGTTCAAGCATGTCTTTGGTGGCGTTATCGCTTACCTATTGGCGCAACCATTTGTGTTGTTGCGTTAATGTTAGGTGAGTGGATCAACCGTTACTTGAACTTCTGGGGATGGACTTATTTCCCAGTGAACTTTTGTTTCCCATCTAACTTGATTCCAGGTGCTATCGTACTTGATGTAATCTTGATGCTTGGTGGAAGCATGACCTTAACTGCTGTTGTTGGTGGTTTAGCTTGGGGTTTATTATTCTACCCTGGTAACTGGCCAATCATTGCACCATTACACGTACCTGTTGAATATAACGGTATGATGATGACTTTAGCTGATTTACAAGGTTATCATTACGTACGTACTGGTACTCCTGAGTACATCAGAATGGTTGAAAAAGGTACATTAAGAACTTTCGGTAAAGACGTTGCGCCTGTATCAGCGTTCTTCTCTGGCTTCGTATCTATCATTATTTACTTCTTGTGGCATTTCTTCGGTAAATGGTTTGCGAAAACAGACTTCATTGCTGACGACGAACTGTAAAAACAAGTCGTATATAATAAAAATAAGCGAAATTGAGAGCTGGTGGAATTGTAATTTTATCTGCCAGTTATATAAATCGAATAATAGATTCTCTAGTAATAGAGGAGGATATATGAAAATAATAAAAGACAAAGTTTCTAAATTATCCTTTGTCGCACTGCTGGTAACACTTACAGCAGCGATGTTTTATACACCAACTGCATCAGCTCATGGTGAAAAGTCGCAAGCCGCGTTTATGCGTATGCGTACTATTCATTGGTATGATCTAGATTGGTCAAAAGACGAAGTAGCGATTAATGAAACAATGACTATCTCTGGTAAATTCCACGTTTTCGCGGGTTGGCCAGAAACAGTTGATAAACCAGAAACATCTTTCTTGAACATTGGTATTCCAGGACCTGTATTTATTCGTCAAGGTTCTTGGATCGGTGGTCAGTTAGTGCCTCGTTCAGTCTCTTTAGAACTAGGCGATACTTATGAGTTTAAAGTTCTATTAAAAGCACGTCGTCCAGGTGACTGGCACGTTCATACTATGATGAACGTTGAAGGCGGTGGTCCAATTATCGGTCCTGGTAAATGGGTAACTATCACAGGTTCTATGGGCGAGTTTGTTAACCCTATCGTAACCTTGACAGGTGAAACCATTAACCTTGAAGATTATGCCTTAGATAATATCTATTTCTGGCATGCTTTATGGTATTCAATTGGTTTAGCTTGGTTAGTATTCTGGGTTAGACGTCCTTTATTTATTCCACGTAACATCGCTGTTATGGATGGTAAAGCGAATACATTAATCTCAGGAACTGACCGTAAAGTTGGTGTTGCTTTTGCTTTAGGTACTGTTGTTATCGTAGCTGCTTCCATGGGATCTACCAATGATAAATATCCTGTAACAACTCCGCTTCAAGCGGGTTTGATGCGTGGTATTAAATCTATGGATATTCCAGCGCCTACTGTCACTGTTAAAGTTGAAGATGCTACTTACCGTGTTCCAGGTCGTGCTATGCAAATGACCTTGACTATTACTAATAACGGTGATGCTGCGGTTCAATTAGGTGAGTTCAACACAGCTTCTGTTCGTTTCTTAGACGCTGAAGTATATGAAGACGAATCAGGTTATCCTGATGACATCTTAGCAGAAGAAGGTTTAACTGTTTCTGATAACAGCCCTCTAGCTCCTGGTGAGACTAGAACTGTTGAAGTAACAGCTTCTGATGCAGCATGGGAAGTTTACCGTTTAGCTGACTTGATCTATGATCCAGACAGTCGTTTTGCTGGTTTACTATTCTTCTTTGATGAAGAAGGTAACCGTCAAATGGTAACAGTTGACGCTCCATTAATTCCATCTTTCATTTAATGGAAAATATCTAAGAGCTTTTGTTTTTAGATAGGAATTAGAGCCCTCACTATCGTAAGGTAGTGGGGGTTTTTTTTATGTAATTTTTTTTAATTTATTAAACAGGAAAAGAAGATGGCTAGAGTTACGATTGAAGATTGTTTAGAGCATGTGGAAAACCGTTTTAAATTGGTGTTATTATCCAGTAAAAGAGCGCGTCAACTTCAAAAAGGTGCAGAACCTTTTGTCAAACGGGGAAAAGATAAAGATACCGTACTTGCTTTACGAGAAATAGCCGAAGGCGAAGTGACCGATGATAATATTGAGCTTCTTCATCAAGTTGGTGATATTCATTTAGCGGGAATTAATATTTAGTTATGACACAAATGTTGAGAGAGTCTAAAAAACAAACAACAGAAGATAAATTGATTCACTCGTTGAAATCAATTTTAAAATCTTATTTAGACTCCTCACAGATCAATAAAATAATTTCCGCGTATGAATATGCAAAATTAGCACATCAAGGACAATTTAGAAAAAGTGGAGAGGCGTATATTTGTCACCCCCTTTCAGTTGCTATTTTATTGGCTGAAATGCGCATGGATATGCATGGTATCATCGCGGCAATTTTACATGATGTGGTAGAAGACACCTTAATCACCCAAGAAGAATTGACACTTAAGTTTGGAAAGCAAGTAGGAAGGTTGGTTGATGGTGTTACTAAACTAACTAAAATTGATGGTCGCTCAAAGGAAGAAACCCAAGCGGAAAATGTTCGGAAAATGTTTTTGGCGATGGCAGTCGACTTGCGCGTTATCATGGTGAAATTAGCGGATCGCTTGCATAATATGCAAACATTGGAGGCGATGCCGAGAGCAAAAAAATGGCGTATTGCCAAAGAAACAGTGGATATTTATATCCCAATTGCCAATCGTTTAAACATGAACGAAATGCGCCACCGCTTAGAATTACTCAGTTTTAAATCCATGTATCCTTTGCGTTTTAAAGTTTTAAAAGCATCCATAAAAAAAGTACGGGGAAACCGTAAAGAAATTATTCAAACTATTGAAAATTCTATCAAGAACCGATTAAAAGAAATGGGGCTTGAGTGTGACGTTAAGGGGCGAGAAAAAAATATCCCTAGTATTTATAAAAAAATGAAACGTAAAAAAATTCCATTTTCGGATGTTTTTGATGTTTATGCGTTTCGAATTTTCACAGAAAATATTAACAGTTGCTATCAAGTATTGGGCGGTGTCCATAATTTATACACCCCTATTCCTGGGCGCTTTAAAGACTATATCGCCTTGGTCAAAGCCAATGGTTATCAAGCATTACACACTACTCTCAGTGGTCCTTATGGTGTGCCGATTGAAATTCAAATTAAAACCCATGACATGCATAAAATATCTGAATCAGGTATTGCTGCACATTGGCTTTATAAAGATGATAGCCGTCAAAATTTTCAAGCACAAGCGAATGAATGGCTACGCGAATTGCTGGAAATGCAAGAATCGGCGGGTAACTCATTAGAATTTATCGAAAACTTAAAAATAGATTTATTTCCGCAAGAAATTTTTGTTTTTACCCCACAAGAAGGCGTTATAAAATTACCGCGTGGTGCGACGATTGTTGATTTTGCCTATGCGATTCATACGGATATTGGCATGCGTTGTAATTCGGCACGAATAGACAAACAATTAGTCCCCTTGCAAACCCAACTTGAAAATGGCATGACGGTTGAAGTGATTACCGCAAGTTGGGCGCGACCGAGTGCAACATGGCTTAATTATGCGGTGACCGCCAAAGCCCGCACAGGTATTCGTCATTATTTAAAGCACTTTAAAAAGCGTGAAGCGGCGCAACTCGGTAAACGCTTATTAGAACAATCACTGCATGATTTAGACTTATCGTTTGATGAAATTCCAGAAGAAAAAATTGAACGACTCCTGTTAGCAATGCAAATTCCATCATTAGAAACCTTATTAGAAGACATTGGCTTGGGTAATAGAATGCCCTTTTTGGTAGCAAAACGAATCAAGCAAGATAATTTTTGTGCGGCGATTAAATTAGATGATGGTGATGAAAATACTAAAGTACCACTCACCATAAAAGGCACAGAAGGAATGGTCGTAACCCTTGCCCGTTGCTGTCACCCAATTGCTGGGGATTCGATTGTAGGCTATTTTAACGCAGGGAAAGGGGTGGTGGTGCATCATCATGCCTGTCGAAACAGTCGGGATGTTCGTAAAAAACAAGCGACTTGGTTGGATGTAAAATGGTGTGATGATGTTATAGGTGAATTTTCGACCGAAATTCGATTAGAGGTAAAAAACCAGCGGGGTGCTTTGGCGAGCATTGCAGAAATTATTTCTAAGTTGGACTCTAATATTGAAAATATGACCGTGATTAGCCAAGATGATAAAGTATCAATAGACTCAATCACCCTTTCAGTACGAGATCGCGTTCATTTAGCAGAAGTAATGCGAGAACTTAAAAAACTTTCAATTGTGTTAAAATTAACCCGAATCAAGGCATAAAATGACTAAAAAAATCATAGAAAC
>JAGLBU010000117.1 GCA_023146575.1 Methylococcales bacterium | reverse complement strand
ATTCGCACCCAACCCACAGGCTAAATCTAAGGCAATTCCTCTTGAGGGCAGTAGGCATTGATGATCCCATAAAACCGCTGCCACTTGAGCTTGGCTGTCATCACTTTGCGCGTAAATCGTATTCCATTTGGTTTCAATCGTCATAAATCATTTAATTTTTTTTGGAGCCACGGTTCTAAAAAATTTAAAAATAATCGTACTTTTGTCGGTAAGTATTTTCGATGGGGATAGAGGGCATAAATATCTAAAGGCGGCGGGCTGTATTGAGATAAAACTACTTTCAGTTTGCCTTTTTTAATATCATTGCCAACAATATAACGCGGTAACATCAGCAAACCTAAGCCATTGATTGCCGCAATTCGAATAGGGTCAGCGACATTAGATTGCATACGGCCTCGGACTTTAATTTTTTTTATATTTTTACCACATGAAAAATACCATAAATTACGCGGAGGTAATGCCCAGTTAATCAAGCAACTGTGCGTACTTAACGCCTCTGGTTTTTTGGGAATGCCATTTTTTTTTAAATAGTCGGGTGAGGCGCAAATCACTAAAGGCGAACTGGCTAATTTTCGGGCAATCAAACTGCTGTCGTTTAATCTCCCTAAATGAATCGCTACATCCAAACCCTCATCCATCGAATCTCCAATCGTGGCTTTTAAACTCATATCCCCTGATAACTCGGAATGATCTAATAAAAATTCGGCCAATGCGTGGGCAATATGTACCGCGCCAATCACAGGAGGAGAGCCAATTCTTAGCGTACCACGTGGCTCGGTTTGCAAATGTGTGATCGCCATTTCCATATCATCTATGTCTTGTAATACTTGAATACACCGTTCTAAATAGCTATTTCCTGCTTCTGTTAGGCTTAAACTACGCGTAGTTCGATTAAATAATCGGGTGTCTAATTGACTTTCTAATTGCATCACATGTTTGGTCACCATCGCTCTTGAGATCCCTAAATCTCTGGCGGCATTGGCAAAACTTTCCAGTCGTGCGACCCGTGTGAAAACATTCATGCTGGTTAATTTATCCATATCAAACCCTTATTTTTATATGGCTGCCATAAAAGCTTGACATTTATACTGTTTCTTAAAAGGAAATAATAAATTTAGTATTTTTAGTATTGTAAACTTTTTTTCATTGGTTATACTTGAGGCTAAGTTTTAAAGATTTTAAATTATTAATTAGGAAATAACTGTAATTATGAGTGACTTTAACAAAGATATTGTTATCGGTTTGATGTTTATTATTGGTGTTTGGTGTTTTATTTCTGGCCAATTTATTGTTTCAACGGTTTTATTTGGCGCGGCAGCGATTTATAGTAACATTTTGATGGTGCGCGCACGCTTTAAAAACTAAGTTTTATTTTTAACCTCCTTGTATTGTACTAAATAAATAGCGATTGCTCATTATCGGCTATTTAACTTATCAGCTCCCTTTGCTTTGACAACCGTTTAAAGCATTGGGAGTTTTTTTTGCCTAAAAGTTTGAAAAACAGGCACTCATGGCCTTAAAAATGCACTTATTTTCACCCTTTTTAACACGCCATTTTGTAAGCATATAGCTCAAATTATTTTGTACTCAAACCCACATATAGTGTGATTTTAATCTCAATATATAGGTGGTTTTTATTGCTTAAACCCCTCTTTTTAAAAGTTAGTTTACTAACTAAAAACACTAAATTTTATTGAAAGCACATATGTAGAGGGTTATGATCTCACCACTGGTTATTTTTCCAATAGCTAATATTAATCCCACTTTAATAAAAAATAATATAATTAAAAATATGAGGTCTACAATGGGCAAATTAATTTCAATAGGAATGCT
>JAGLBU010000116.1 GCA_023146575.1 Methylococcales bacterium | reverse complement strand
TCATATACCGTGTTTCCAGCGGCATCGACTGGATTTCCTACAATAGAAACATTTAAATTTGCCACCGCTGATTGACCAGATTCATCAAAATAGGTATAGGCAAAACGATCCACCGCTATATCACCAAACTTTAAAGCGACCACGCTCGGTGCGCTATCGTACAACGTATAAATAAAAGTGCCATCGACATTTAAAACCAAAAAACCGTACTGACTTGCCGCCGCACTATTTAACTGAACACTTTTTTTCCCTTGGTTTTCTTTATCCGTAGCATTGGCACTACTGCTATCATTCGCCATTAAATTACCCGTCACCGTTGGCGTAGTACTATTTGCCCTTATGGTGACACTATCATTACGCGCAATAACCTCTGTTGATTGCACTTTCGTTTTTTTGGAAATGATTTGAATTGTCAGCGTCGCCGTTGATTTTTCATTATTACTATTTAATGCCGTATATTTAAATACGTCCTGCACTCTTTCATCAACCTTTAACGCATCAATTTCACGTCCACTTTCAAAAACGGTATAAATAAACGCTCCAGAAGCGCCCAACACTAACGAGCCATACGTTCCAATCAAAGAACCTTTGATAACAACGCTTTTAGCATTTTGATCATTGGTTAAAATATTACCAGTCGCTGTTTTTTGTACGCCAAGCACTATCGAAGAAATATCATCATTCGCTTGAGGAGGTTTTATTTCCTCTTTCTCAACAGGAGCAGGTGTTGGAGTAGTCGCAGGCACAGGTGTAGCTGTAGGTGTTGGGGTAGCCGTAGGCGTAGGCGTAGGTGTTGGAGCAGGGGGATCGGTAAAAAGAAAGCCTGACAGTGCTTGGGGTGAATTCGCCAATAAACAAATGGATATTGCTAATATATTTTTTTTCATTCGAGCGCGCGTCCTATAAATTCACAACTATCAATTAAATAAACAACACTAACAGCTTAACTTCTTCAAATTAAAAGTTCAAAAACCACTATTAGCGCTAATTTTATCTATACAGAATAGTTCAGGTTACTAAAAAATTAACATGAACTATCCGTTTTTTATTCAATAGCTATCATTATAACGCGCTTTAACATCGCTTAAAAAACACCTACAAGTATTTATAACGTAAAGGCTTACGATTCCTTTCCACGCTTAGACGGTGAACTAATACGTTTTTTTTGCTTAGATTTCTTTTTTGCTGCTTCGTTATAGTGTGAAATTTTTAACGGTTTTCCGCCCACTCTAATTTTTTTCAGCGCCTGAAATAATTCTTTTGGCATCCCAGCAGGCAACTCAACCGTACTATAGTTTTCTTCAATCTTAATGGAAGCAATATGTTGACCGTCGATCCCCGCCTCATTTGCAATCGCCCCGACAATATTTCCAGGCTTAACCCCATCAACACGACCGACCTCAATACGGAATAACTCCATATTAATTCCCGTCTCTTTACGTGCACGCGGTTTACGTTCACGGTCACGTTTTTTATCTCTATTCTCTGGTTTTTCACGCTGTCTTTTAGGCGGGTTTTTTAATAATAATGGTGTATCACCCTGCACTAAATGCGCTAATGCCGCCGCAATTTCGATCGCAGGAATATTATGCTCATGTTCATATTGCTCAATAAGTTGCGTATAAAAACCCAGCTCTTCCGCAGATAATGTATCACTGATACGCTGTTTAAAACGACTCACCCGTGTATTATTAATCACTTCCGTTGAAGGTAACTGCATTTCTTCAACTTTTTGCTTCGTAGCACGCTCTATATTAGCTAATAAACGTTTTTCTCTTGGCGATACAAATAAAATAGCATCCCCCGTTCGTCCAGCGCGTCCTGTACGCCCAATTCGATGAATATAAGCTTCCGTATCGTGTGGAATATCATAATTGATCACATGACTGATGCGCTCAACATCCAATCCTCGCGCGGCGACATCCGTTGCAACCAGAATATCAATCCGACCGCGCTTTAAGTTTTCAATAGTTCGTTCTCGTAACGCTTGTGACAAATCACCATTAATTGCCGCCGCACTATAGCCGCGCGCCTCTAATTTTTCAGCCAATTCGACCGTAGCGGTTTTCGTTCTCACGAAAATAATCATACCTTCAAACGACTCAACCTCTAACATACGAGTTAATGCGTCTAATTTATGCAAACCACTGACAAACCAATAACGTTGACGAATTGTCGAAGCCGTCATGGTTTTAACTTTAATTGTGACTTCTTGTGGATCTCGCAAATGTTTTTTAGCAATTTTACGAATAATTTGCGGCATCGTGGCAGAAAACAACGCAATTTGACGTTGTTGAGGCGTTTGTTCTAACACCCATTCTACATCATCAATAAAGCCCATCTGTAACATTTCATCGGCTTCATCCAACACCAAACATTTTAATGAATTTAATTTTAAGGTGCCACGGCGCATGTGATCCATCACTCGCCCAGGTGTGCCAACGACAACATGCGTTCCTCGTCTTAACTGGCGCAATTGAATACTATAGTCTTGACCGCCATAAACAGGCAACACATGAAAACCTTTCATTTCAGAGGCATAGCGTTGAAAGGCTTCCGCCACTTGAATCGCAAGCTCTCGTGTGGGTGCTAACACCAAAACTTGTGGCTGTTTTTGGTTTAAATCTATTTTAGATAACAAGGGTAAGGCAAAAGCGGCGGTTTTTCCTGTCCCTGTTTGCGCTTGCCCAATCACGTCTTGACCTGCCGCAATATAAGGGATCATTTTTGCTTGTATCGGCGAGGGTGTTTCATACCCCACCACATCCAATGCCTTTAAAACAGGCTCAGACAGCGCTAGATCACGGAAAGAGGGTAAAGGGGAAACACTATCGGACATTGAACTACCTACTTGAAAAGAAGAAGAGATGTACTTACACTAAATAAATACTCAACTGTACATTCTACAATATTTTAAGCTTAAGGATGTAATCAAAAGTTACAACTAGGTTTTGAGGATTTGCTTGCTATAATATCCTCATTTCTATTTATATCACTTCAAGATAAGAGGTCTTCATGATTCAAGGCAGTATCGTTGCTTTAGTAACACCTATGGATAACCAAGGTTGTGTTGATGAAAAAAGCCTCAAAAAATTAGTCGAATTTCATATTGCACAAGGCACGGATGCACTTGTCGCTGTGGGTACGACAGGGGAGTCGGCAACCTTATCCCCACAAGAACATTGCAAAGTCATTCAATCAATTTTGAAATATGTTGATGAACGCATTCCTGTGATTGCAGGAACAGGGGCAAATTCAACCACAGAAGCGATTACACTGACTCAAAAAGCGAAAGATCTCGGTGTTGATGCCTGCTTACTAGTGACACCCTACTACAATAAACCAACGCAGGAAGGCTTATACCTGCATTATAAAGCCATTGCCGAGGCGGTTGATATTCCGTTAATTTTATACAATGTTCCAGGGCGTACTGCCTGTGATATGTTACCTGAAACCATTGCACGTTTAGCTAAAATAAAAACAATTATCGGGGTCAAAGAAGCGACGGGAGATTTAACCCGCGTTAAAAAAATTCGGAAATTATGCGGCGATGCCTTTGCACTTTATAGTGGCGATGATGGCTCAAGTTGTGAGTTTTGTTTGGCAGGCGGAAACGGTACAATTACCGTGACAGGCAATGTTGCACCTTGCTTTGTCCACAAAATGATTATGGCGGCAATTGATGGCAACCGAGAAGCCGCTTTAGCGATTGACGCTAAATTAACAGGGCTTCACAAACAGTTATTTATTCAATCGAATCCCATCCCTGTTAAATGGGCGGTCGCAAAAATGAATCTAATGGAAAACCACCTGCGCCTCCCATTAACC
>JAGLBU010000115.1 GCA_023146575.1 Methylococcales bacterium | reverse complement strand
GCCCAGCATTAGAAATAATAGATTGATTGCTTACGGATTTAAGTTTAGTCTGTCTCCAATGCCATAATGTATCAGCATGAAAGATCAAAATGAAATGGCTCGATGATTTTCTTACAGACAAAAAAAATGCGACTATAAAAGCCGCATAAGAGAGTAACTCTAAGGATAGGTAAAATAAACTTCGTTTAGGAGGAAGAGTATTTATTCTAAAGTTAGGCATATTGTATAAGTACCTTGATAATTTAGGAATGTGGTAAATTGTCACATGTGACAAATTGTCGCGCTTTTACAGCGGGTTATGCTCAATAAAAGTGGCTAATTGTGCAAAATCAGACAAACTGATCTCTTCGGCGCGGGCTTTGGGCGATATTTTCAATGCCAACATATCGTCTTCACAAATTAATTTTTTTAAGGAATTGCGCAGAGTTTTTCGGCGTTGATTAAACGCTTGTGTTACTACTTTATTGAGTGCTTCGACATTAGGAATTTCAACAGGAGCTTGAGCGTGTGGAATTAAACGCACAATCGCCGACATTACCTTAGGTGCTGGATTAAAACTTTCAGGCGGCACGTCAAATAAACGCTCGCATCGACAATGATATTGCATCATGACGGTCAAACGCCCATATTTTTTATTACCAGAACCTGCACACATTCGATCAACCACTTCTTTTTGCAGCATAAAGTGCATATCTTCAATTACAGCGGCATTTTTAAGTAAATGAAATAATAATGGCGTAGAAATGTTGTAGGGTAAGTTACCAATAATACGGAGTTTATTGTTAGCTTTTACCAACGATTGAAAATCAAAATTAAGCGCATCCGCACTGTGAATGGTTATATTAGTTTGAGAACTGAATTTATCGATTAGATAACGGACTAAATCCCGATCTAATTCCACCACATCAAGCTTTACCCCAAGGTCGATTAACGGTTGTGTTAACGCCCCTAAACCAGGGCCAATTTCAACCCATGCTTGATTTTTTTGTGCTTGAATAGCGGTGATAATTTGATAAATAATACCATGATCTTGGAGAAAATTTTGCCCGAATCGTTTGCGTGCTTGATGTGCCATATTTAAAATAAACGTGTGTCGCTATTAATAAGATTAAGCGCCATAGTAACCGCAAGCTTTAAACTTTCGCAATTAGCCTGCCCTGTTCCTGCCAATGTTAATGCGGTGCCATGATCGACCGAAGTGCGAATAATCGGCAGGCCTAAGGTAATATTGACTGCTTTGCCAAAGCCCATATGTTTTAAAACGGGCAAGCCTTGATCGTGATACATCGCTAATACGGCATCGGCAGTGGCTAAATATTTAGGGGTAAAGGCAGTATCCGCAGGCAAAGGCCCTTGCAGGTTAAGCCCTTGTTGTCGTAATTGACCTAAGACAGGTTCAATGGTTTCTATTTCTTCCGTGCCTAAATATCCACCTTCGCCTGCATGAGGGTTAAGCCCACAGACTAAAATATTAGGTTTTTCAATACCAAAACGCAGTCTTAAATCTTTTTCTAAACCTTCAATGATTTGTTGTAAACTTTTTTGAGTGATGGCTTTAGAGACTTTATGCAGTGGTAAATGGGTGGTAACTAAGGCGACGCGCAAGCCCTCAGTTGCAAGCATCATAATGGGATTTCCGCCTGAAATTTTGGCAATATATTCGGTATGGCCTGTAAATTTTATCCCTGCATCATTAATAACCCCTTTATGAATCGGGGCGGTAACCATCGCTGAAAACAAGCCATCGACACATCCTTGGGTTGCAAGGCGTATAGTCTCTAAAACATAAAGGCTGTTGGCTTTATTTAATTGTTGAGAAACCGCTGTTTTTTGTAAAAGGGTTGGGAAAACCGTTAGTGTGCCTGCTTTTTGAGGGATTGCTTGTGCAAGCGGATTAAAATTAATAATTTTTAACGGAAGTCCAAGTATTTCCGCACGCAAGGCTAACAATGCAGGGTCGGCAATGACGACTAATTCGCAGTTATGCGCAATTTGTGCAAGTTGGATACATAAATCAGGGCCAATACCCGCAGGTTCGCCCGCAGTTAAGGCAATACGATGCGTCTTTGAAGTCTTCATTTAAATTCCTTAAAACTGTATATTCTACAATATCCTCAGGGGGTCATGGAATGAAACATAAAACGTTAAAAATATTAGTAATAATGGCACTTTTTTTTACGACAAAAACCGTTTTATCAGCGGTATCACCTTCATGTGATGATAAAGAAATCTATCTAAAAGTGATGGAAAAAGCGAGAGCATTACCAAAGCCCTATGCGAATTGGCAACTTAAAGGCTCTGCAAAAATAAAAACCTTACGACCAAGCCAATGTTATATGACGCTGTTATTTGTAACGGGTAAAAAAAGTGGAAAAATGACCGAGGTGGGGATTATCTATAAAACCGATGTGCCGCTGGCGAATATTCATATTCAATTAACTGAAAACCGTAAAAAAGAGTGCCAACAAATTAGAATTCCTAAAGGGCGCACCTCAACTCTGTTGAAAGGCAATATTTCGCCTAATGAAGTTGCGTGTTATCAGATGCGGACAACCAATAAGCAAACTGCGAAAGTTTCAATTGAGTCTAATTCTGATGTGGTAATGACCATTAAAGGCATCCAATGGATTGGAAATGCACAAAAGGAATTTGAATTTTTAACCACGAAAGGGACGTATGAAATTCTCGTGTTTCAGTTACCTGTTTCAGATCAGCTTAATCCATATAATTTATCGGTTGAGATTAAATAATTATCCTAAAAAGGCGCGTAACCTAGGCTTCGTTGACGTTTTTCTAAAAACCATTAACCAAAAAACCAATACGTCACCATAATTGCCGCAAGTATACCTGCAATATCCGCGACCACCCCACAAGCAACCGCATGACGGATATTTTTAATTCCTACCGCACCAAAATACACCGCCAACACATAAAAAGTGGTTTCAGTACTGCCTTGAACAATTGAGGCTAAATGCCCTGCAAATGAATCCGCCCCGTAGGTGGTCATAGTGTCGATCATCATCGCCCGTGCGCCACTGCCACTAAAAGGTTTCATTAAAGCGGTCGGCATTGCTTCAATAAAACGGGTGTCCATGCCAGCTAAATTCACACAATAACGTAAGCCTTCTGCGCCTAATTCTAAGGCACCACTGGCTCTAAACACCCCAATCGCCACCAGCATTGCGACTAAATAAGGGATAATCATAATCGCGGTATTAAAACCTTCTTTTGCACCTTCAATAAAGGCTTCATAAGCATTTATTTTTTTAAAAACAGCGGTGGTAATAAAAACAATTACCAAGCTAAATAAAACCACGTTGCTGATTAAAGCGGATTGAATCAACATTTGAGCTTGGGTTAATTGAGCAAAATAAAACACTAATCCCCCCACAAAAGCGCTAAAGCCTAAAAAATACCCTAAGATCACTTTATCAAATAAGTTGATTTTTTGAATGCTTGAAACCATCGCCATGCCCGCTAACGTTGAAATATAGGTAGCGATTAAAATAGGGATAAACACATCGGTCGGATTCGCTGCGCCTAATTGAGCCCGATAGGTGAAAATGGCAATCGGAAATAAGGTCACCGCCGAGGTGTTAATCACTAAAAATAAAATTTGTGGGTTACTGGCGGTATCTGGCGTAGGGTTGAGTTTTTG
>JAGLBU010000114.1 GCA_023146575.1 Methylococcales bacterium | reverse complement strand
ATTTCAAAAGCGGTTTTTGAAAGGCTAAACATGGCGCTCATAATATCGGAGAAAACCTGCTGATCGCCTAAGAATACCGCTTTAAAAAGGGCAATAATAAAGGCTATGATAAAAAATAAACCCCAAATAATATTCAGCACCGTCAGCCCCTTTAACATTTAGATTGGCGCTAGTATAAACGGCTTCAAAAATCTAAGGTTTACCAATCCTGAATTCCTCGTATAATTAATCCTATACTTTTTATTGTTTAGGAATTTTTTCATGAGTGATGTCCAGCACCACCGTCTGTTAATTTTAGGCTCAGGCCCTGCAGGTTATACCGCTGCCGTTTATGCAGCTCGTGCTAATTTAAGCCCTGTCATGATTACAGGTATGCAACAAGGCGGACAATTAACGACTACCACCGATGTTGATAATTGGCCAGGCGATTTTGAGGGCGTTCAAGGGCCTGAATTAATGGACAGAATGCAAAAACATGCTGAGCGTTTTGACACCAAAATTATTTTTGACCACATTCACACCGCTGATTTATCCCAACGACCGTTCATCCTAACAGGCGATGCAGACACTTATAGCTGTGATGCCTTGATTATTGCCACAGGCGCTTCGGCAAAATATTTAGGCCTGGATTCTGAAGCTGAATTTAATGGCCGTGGGGTTTCAGCCTGTGCCACCTGTGATGGTTTCTTTTATAAAAACAAACCTGTCGCCGTGATTGGTGGTGGTAATACCGCTGTGGAAGAAGCTTTGTATTTAGCCAATATTGCCTCAAATGTCACGGTGGTGCATCGACGTGATAAATTTCGGTCTGAGAAAATTTTAGCCGATAAACTCATCGAAAAAAATACCAATGGCAATGTCACGATTGAGTGGGATTATCAGCTAGAAGAAGTTCTCGGTGATGATATGGGCGTAACGGGGATGAGAATTAAAAGCACTAAAGATGGCTCAACAAAAGAGGTGGATGTACACGGGGTTTTTATTGCCATAGGTCATAGCCCTAATACAGGTATTTTTGACGGGCAACTGAAAATGAATCACGGTTATATTCAGGTAAAAAGTGGTATAGCAGGGAATGCCACCACCACCAGTGTGGAAGGCGTATTTGCCGCAGGTGATGTGATGGATTCGGTTTACAAACAAGCGATCACCTCTTCTGGCGCAGGCTGTATGGCAGCGTTAGATGCTGAAAAATATTTAGATGACCTTGCCGACCAATCTTAAAATAATGATCTAACCTTCGCCCCTTATATAGACTTTAAATAGGTGTAAACATGATTGAAACAAACGCGGCGCTTCGTTTTCGGCGCTTAGGAATTTTAGCGATTTTTTCCATTTATTTAGTCATCTTAGTCGGGGGCTTGGTGCGCGCATCAGGGGCGGGAATGGGCTGCCCTGATTGGCCAACCTGTTTTGGGCAATGGGTTCCGCCTACGCATGAATCTCAATTACCGCCCAATTATCATGAAATTTACGCCGAACGCGGTTATAAAAACACTGATTTCAACCCCATTAAAACGTGGACAGAATACGCCAATCGACTTGTTGGAGTAAGTATTGGCTTGGTAATTATTTTCACCACATGGGCATCACGCATTTATTTAAAAGCCGATAAAGATGTTTTCTATCTAACACTAAGCGTTTTATTGCTCACTTGTTTTCAAGGCTGGTTAGGCTCTGCGGTGGTCGCTAGTAATCTTAAACCGTTTATGATTACGCTGCACATGCTGTTAGCCTTGTTTATTGTAGCACTATTAATTTATGCCATTGCGCGTTCCCAAAAAACATATTTAAGCCAACTCAACACCCAAAATATTCCAGCATCTATACAACCATTACTGATTATTTTGATGATAATCACCTTATTACAAGTAGTGATGGGAACGCAAGTACGAGAAGCCGTGGATTTTATTGCCAATAAACACGGTTATATTGACAGAGTTTATTGGCGTGATAGTTTCCCGATGATTTTTTATGTTCACCGTTCTTTTTCAGCCTTAGTTTTATTCAGCAATAGTTGGCTGAGTTGGAAAATTATTCAAAATACTCCTCAAAAACACCTATTAAAAACCGCTGTAATCAATCTAATGTGTTTGATTGTGATCGCTATTTTAGCAGGGATGAGTTTAGACCGATTAGGCATGCCACCCATCGCCCAACCCATCCACTTATTAATGGCGAATTTAATTTTTGGTGTCCAGTTTTTTATTTTTATTAGTCTAATATATAGCCGTAAAAAAATACCATAACAACCCACATCCCTTTATACACACCCGTTAACTGTGATATATATCTACTGAAATAAACAATCTTTCATCTATACTATGGATTAAAATCACAAATTTATTTAGATGCCGCTTTCTTTACAAGCGTAATCTGGTATCTTTGTAGCTCAAGTTAATGGTTGATAGCTTTTATTCTATGTGGACAGACTGCTTTGACTTTATAACTTGAATTTTAATCATTTATGAATGGGAGTTTATTATGTCACTGTCTGATTCGGGCAGGATTCGTCCGTATACCTCTAAAAATTATATATTTTTTAGATTATTTGATACCACTATTATTGGATTAACCTTATTATACCTTTTAAAACTTAATTCAATTCAATGGGTTCATGAAGAACATACATGGTGGTTATTATTATCGACAGTTATGTTTTATATCTTTACAGAACTCAGTGATTTTTATAAAGAAAAAAGTACTAGCTACCGATTAGATATTTTAAAAGGTATCGTTTTTGCGTGGATTTTTTTTATTTTTATGATTGGAATGAGCTATATCACGCCACTTGACATTATTGAAAATAAAACCTATAAGTCTTATTTATTTATTTGGGTAACTATTATCCCCATTGAAATTATCGCTTTTCATGCCGTGATTGATAAGAGCCTTAATTTTATCATTAAACCGAAAGTGAAGCGTGTTGCTATTATTGGCATTACAAAATTGGGTGTCGAACTTGAAAAATCGTTTACTGAGAAAAATTTAGATTTTGAATTTGTAGGCTATTTTGATGACCGCCTTAGTAATAGAGATAAGGTTGATATAAAACCAGATGCTATTATTGGTGATATTGAAAAATTAGTGCAAATGACGAAGAATAATGAGGTTGATGCTATTTATATAACCCTTGCTCTTCAAGCTGAAAAAAGAATACAAAAAGTCGTACAAGATTTATCAGATACCACCGCCTCGGTTTATTATGCGCCTGATTTATTTGTTTTTAGCCTTTTAAGCTCTCAGGTTCATGATTTTAAAGGAATCCCTGTTATTAGTATTTATGACACACCTTTTCAAGGGGTTAATTTATTTTTTAAAGGTGTTTTTGATTGTTGTTTTAGTTTTATTATCCTTATTTTAATTTCCCCTTTACTGGCGGCAATCTCAGTCGCTATTAAAATGACGTCAGAAGGACCTATTTTATTTAAGCAAAAACGCTTTGGTTTTAATGGGGAAGAAATTACCGTGTGGAAATTTCGCTCTATGTCGGTCATGGAAGATGGCGGTGTGGTAACACAGGCAACAAAAAATGATCCGAGAGTCACCCCATTAGGCGCTATTTTACGGCGAACCTCAATGGATGAATTACCGCAATTTATCAATGTTTTACAAGGGAAAATGTCGGTAGTAGGCCCTAGACCCCATGCGGTTGCACACAATCAATATTATCGTAAAGAAGTCAGCCGTTATATGCTACGTCATAAAGTCAAACCAGGTATTACAGGGCTAGCACAAATCAAAGGCTTTCGAGGGGAAACTGACACAATGGATAAAATGGAAGGTCGTATTCGTTTTGATTTAGAGTACATTTCCAGTTGGTCAATTTGGCTTGATGTTAAAATTATCTTTTTTACTATTTTTAAAGGTTTTTCAGGCGCTAAAGTTTATTAGTTTTACCGTTTCTATAAGCAAGCAGCTTCATATACCTAAAAATGAAGCTGTTTATTATTCAAAATCCGTACTAAGATCATCACTCTCTCTCATTCTTGCCGCAATCGCATTTAAATTATTCGCTTCATCAAAACGTTTTAATTTTTCTAACGCTCTGGCTTTGTTCATTAAATTTCTTTTTGAGGCGTTAATTTTAATCGCATTTTCATATGCAACCATTGCACCTTTAAAATTTTTCAGCGCCATTAAGGTACGCCCTAAATTTCGGTGATTTTTTTCATTATCTTGATTGATTTTAATAGCCGATTGAAACACTTCTACGGCCTTGTTAAATTGATTATTTTTAAAATAAGCTTCGCCTAAATTTCTCAAATCTTCATCAAAAGCCCCACCACCTAAATTGACTGCCATCTGAAACTCTTTAATAGCATCAAAAAAACGATTCTTTTGCTCTTTCAGTTTTACTTTCATCAAAATCAAACCATACACACGTCGATGTTCAATACTATACCCATCAACCGCTCGTGCTTTTTCTAATTTTTCAATCGCTTCATCATATCGTTCTAATAAACTTAATACCTGACCGAGTTTATTTAATACAATATCATTTTTAGGGGAATAACTTAACGCCTCATTATAGTGATCAACCGCTTCTTCCCAGTCTTCTTTTTGTTGTTCCTCTGAACGTTTCAAACCTTCTTTTCGTATTAACGCATCGCCTAAATACTCTAAAATATCTTCTTCATAATTATTTCCGATATTATTCGATGCTTCCTTTAAAAACTTATAAGCATCCGCATATTCCTTTTTTGCAATCAATAACTTGGATAACTCTAATAAAATTTCACTGTTATCTGGCAATAAATCATTCGCGGTTTGTAACGCTTCTTCTGCCTCGCTTATTCGTCCTTGTTGTTTTAATGCAATGCCTAAATACATCCATGCATAAGGGTTTTTTGACTTACGTTTAATTAATTTTTTAAATGTTCTTTCAGTTTCACTCGTATTAGTCTTACTCTGAATAAGAGATTGGCTTTTTATTATTTTTAATGCTTCTAGGGAATAATCTTCACGGACTTGTTCTTGATAAAATTTATAAACACCCACCCCTAGAATAATAACAATAAACCCCGCAGCAGTGCCTAAAAAATATTTAAAGTTTTGGCTTTGAAATTGACTTTTTTCTAAGTATGGCTTCATTTTATCAAAATCACATTTATAGTGTTTTGCCCAAACTTTATTAAACGGTTCTTTTTGTGACCATACCCAAAGTTTTTTAATTTCATTACCACGCAATAAATCACCTTTTTTTTCTTTATAAGCTTTTGCTTTCACATTAATCATTTCGTAATTTTTTTTGGCATCCACTTCTTTTTTTTGCCAGCCCTTAATACGCTTCCAATGCTTGACAACAACATCGTGGGCAATATCAACTTCCATGTTTTCGGTTAATTTAACGGGTAAAGCGGGGGTTAAAAAACTGCGTTCCAACGTACGGAATATATCAACTACCGCAATCACATCCTTTATAGCACTGCCCGATAAATCAGCGACTAATTTTAGTTTTACAGGAAAATGTAAAATAGGGGGTAAATTAGTTTTTTGACTTAAGGTCATCTGGCGAAATAAAATTTCAGCAATATGCAGTTGCTTACCATTTAACACATAATAAGTTTGTTCTAAATGTGCGTCAAGTGCTTGATCAATACTACGAATCTCAGGTTTTCCGTAAAGTGCCTCTACAAAATGATGTTCACCTGGAATAAAATCTAATTCCCACATTCGTCGTAAAATATGCTGCAATAAAGGTAACTGATCTTTTTTATCTTTAATATCCGCTAATATAAGTTTTACTAATTTAGGGTCCACATCACTAATTATTTCTTTTTTTTTCTTTGGCTTAGCTTTTTTAGCTCCAGGTTTCTTTTTTTTATCGGCTTCACTTTTATAATAATCATCTGACTCTTTGACAGAATCTTTATAAATCTTGGCAATTGCCGCTTCTGCTGGGGTTATTTTTTTAAGTTTTATCGCATCTTCTTGTTTTTTTAGCGCGGCCTTCAAGCGGGTTCTTGCAACCTTAAGAGGCTCACCGATAATTGTTCCTAACTCTGCTTCAGTTAAATGCGGCGGTAAATACAGTCTTTTTTGGATGATTTGTTCAAGTTTTGGAAATACGGGGATACTGTTTAAAAAAGAAGAGCGTAAATTAATAATCACAAAAATATCTTTGCTGGTTTTCTTCTTAAAGGGCGCAGGATAACTGCTATCAATCAATAAATCGACAATCTCATTAGCAATCTTTGGTTTTTTTTCCCACAAATAAAATAAGTCTTCAAATTGATCGCAAATCAATAATAATTTATGCCCTGTCGGTATGGGTTTATGAGATAAAATGCTGTGAAGACTATGACTCCCAAAGGTTAAATTGTGATTTAAAAATTTATGTGCATCTTCTTTGTTGCCAAAATGCTTAATAAAGCCCTCGCCAAGCGCATTGGGTTCTAAAAGCGCCTTTGTTAACTGTAAATAAGGGTCAGAGGCAGGGCGAAAGCTCACGATATGCCATTTTCTATCAGGCATTTCCGCGTTATTCTTTAAAATCCAATTTTCTAAGCCACATTTAATTAACGAGGTTTTACCCGAATACGCCTCACCGATAATCGTCAAAAATTTAGTGGTTTCTAACAAGCCTAATATTTCGTCAACACAGTCCTTACGCCCAAAAAATAATTCTTTATCATCCCGATCATAGAAAGGAAAGCCAATGTAAGGGGGCGTTTTTAAAATCTTGATTGCTTCTTTATTGAGTTCTTCGGCCATGTGGTTCGCGTGTCTTTGTTTTTGCTACTCGAAAGAAGGAATAAACGCTATAGTATAGAGACATTACGATTCTTTTTCTTTTCATAACCTGTAAAAAACCTTATGATTTATGAAAAATACCGTTTTTTAATCACCGACGAGGTTTGGAAATGAAAATACTAACAAAATTAAAGGCTAAACCCATTTTATGTATGACTTTATTGCTGATGACAATCAGCCCTATGACACTTGCTAAAAAATCAGAGACTATCAGCGTTGCAACAGGCGACTGGAATCAAGACAAGCGTTTAGATGCCGCTGTTTTAATAAAAAATAAAGATGTGGTTGAACTTTATATTTTTTTAGCCACTAAAAAAGGTCTGCAACCACTCGCGCACAAAAAAGATATTGTCTGGATGGGCGCGATGGGCGGAACACCACCTAATTTAACCGTAAAAGGGCGCGGCTCATTGTTAATCAATTCTGAAAATGACAGCATTGGGCGAAACCGCTGGCAACAAACCTTAACCGTTTCCTACCGTGATAAAAATTTTATGGTCGGCGGCTACACCTACAACAGTTATGACACTTTAGACCTTAAAAAAACCTTTCATTGCGATCTCAATTTATTTACAGGTCGTGGTATTAAAAATAATAAAGCCTTTAAAATTGCGCCTCAAAAAATTAAATTAAGCAATTGGAGTGATGAGCATATTGCTAAACAATGCGCCGATGAGTAAATCGTTTTAAAGCATCATCATTTCAGGTGTCACCCTTAAAACTTCATCCAAAGAAGTTAAACCTTCGCCCAGCTTTTCGACCGCACTTAGGCGCAAAGGCCGCATTCCATCTTTAATCGCTTGCTGTTGTAAGCTATGCGTTTCACAATCATTAATGATGAGTTTTCGAAGGGCGACACTGTTTTCAAGAATTTCATAAATCCCTAGCCGCCCCGAATAACCTGTCTGACGACATTCAACACAGCCACCTGCCTGATAAATTTGCACAGGTTTTTTGAAGGTAAACGGTTTGGTTAATTCATGCCATTGCTCATCATTTAAAGGGTGCGGCTTTTTACAATGTGCGCATAAAAGTCGTAACAAACGCTGTGCCATGATGCCCAATAAAGTTTGCTGAATTAAATACGCAGGCGCACCGATATTTAATAAACGGCTAATCGCAGAAGGGGCATTATTCGTGTGCAAGGTTGAAAAAACTAAATGCCCTGTTAACGAGGCTTGAATCGCCATGTCAGCGGTTTCCGCATCGCGTATTTCACCAATCATAATAATATCAGGGTCTTGGCGCATCAGCGCCCGAATACCACTAGCAAAATTTAAACCAATATTAGCCTGCACTTGCATTTGATTAAAACTCGGCTCAACTTGCTCAATCGGATCTTCTACCGTACATAAATTAATTTCAGGGGTCGCAAGATGCTTTAAAGTTGAGTACAAAGTCGTCGTTTTCCCCGATCCTGTAGGACCTGTCACTAAAATAATACCATGAATTTTAGCACTCATGTTTGTCCAAATTTTCTGCTCGCGCGGGCTAAAACCAAGTTGCCGATAATCACGCAACAACACTTCAGGATCAAAAATACGCATGACCAATTTTTCACCAAAAGCCGTCGGCATGGTTGAAAGCCGTAACTCAATTTCTTTATTTGCCTGAGTTTTCGTTTTGATACGCCCATCTTGCGGCAAACGTTTTTCAGCAATGTTCATTCGCCCTAAAATTTTAAAACGACTCATAACCGCATTCATCACGCTTGAGGGTAATTTATAAACCGAATGCAATAAGCCATCAATTCTAAAACGCACATTCCCTTGCTCTCGGCGGGGTTCAATATGAATATCACTGGCACGTTGATCAAAAGCATATTGCAATAACCAACTGACTAAATTAACAATATGTTGATGATTGGCATCAAGGTTTTTACTTTCCCCCAGTTCTAATAATTGTTCAAAATTTTGAATCGTGCTTTGTACTTTGCCTGCCGCCGAGATTTCAGCACCTTTTAACGATTTAGCAAACGCATAAAACTCTAAAGAATACCGTTTAATCGCATCAGGATTTGCAATCACCCGTTTAAGCATCCCCGCTTGTATTTCTTTAAAATCCATTTCCCAACTGCGAAGATACGGTTCAATGGTAGCAATAATGACTTCATCATCAGAGACTTTAATCGGTAAAATATTATGATTTTGGGCATAACTTAAACTACACAACCTCGTCACAGAGGCCACATCAATCTTTAACGGGTCAATATGAAAATAGGGAAGTTTTACTTTTTTTGCCAACCATTGACTTAACAACTCCAGCGTCATCACTTGATTAGCATTTTTTTGATTGCGAATTTCACAATCAGCAATTAAGTTTAATGGATGTTTAGAGCGAATATGTTCGCCATAGTTTTTACAATTTTTATAATCTTTGGCAGAAATTATCTGGTCTTCTTTTAACCAATGTAA
>JAGLBU010000113.1 GCA_023146575.1 Methylococcales bacterium | reverse complement strand
AAAAATTCAGTGACTTCTTGGTATAAGCTATTGTCTTTAGAAAGGGGGAGTGCCCATGCTAATTTTTTGGGATCCGAAATATTAAAGGCGACATTTAATTCAGGATAAAATCGACGCATCAGAATAACTTGGTTGGAGTCGGCAACGGTATAATCAATTAGGCCATCACTGACTAAATCAAGTAATTGGTTGGTATCAAGGTTTTTATTGCTGACCCAGCTTAATTCAGGATAGGATGTATTTTGTAATTTTTTTAAGCTATCAGCATGGCTGGTACCTGCCGTTATTTCTAAAATCCCTGTGCTTAAATCGGCAATACTTTTAGGTTTTTTAGCTCGATAGATGATTTGTTCGGTGATGGTATGGTAAGAGGGTGCAAACCGCAGTGTTCGTTGGCGCTTTTGGGTAATCGTAAGACCCGATGCGGCAATATCAACATTGCCTTTATAGGTGTTTTCAAGGATGGTTTCAAATTTTTCAGGGACTTGAAATTTAACTTTTACCCCTAGTTGTTGAGCAAATAACATTACTAAATCGTATTCTAAACCACTATGCCCACCTTCGGGAAGGGGGTAGTAGGTGGTTGGGTCAACACGAGTGGCGACGTGTAAAATACCTTCTTTTTTTATTTTTTCTAATTTAGAAAGTTGTGATGCTGAGTTTAACCCAAAATTATCGCACGCTATCAAAGTCAAAGATATGACTAAAACAATGAGGTAGTGCACCCATTTATACTGCAAAAAATTAACGTAGCTGTTTGTACGCATTAATAAGCCCATTGGTTGAACTATCATGACTATCAATAATTTTATCATTTTTTAGTTCAGGTAAAATAACTTTCGCAAGTACTTTTCCAAGTTCAACCCCCATTTGATCAAAAGAATTGATATTCCATATCACGCCTTGTGTGAATATTTTATGTTCATAAAAAGCAATTAATGAGCCTAAAGTTTTAGGGGTTAATTTTTTAAAAAGAAAGCTATTTGAAGGTTTATTTCCTACACAAACTTTAGAAGAAATTAAAACTTTAGTGGCTTCCTTGTTGTTTTGTAAGTCTTTTTCTACCTCGGTCGCATTTTTTCCATGCATTAAGGCTTCAGGTTGTGCGAGAAAATTAGAAAGTAAAATATCGTGGTGTTCGGGCAGATCATAATGACTTTGGGCGGGTGCTAAAAAATCGCAGGGAATGAGTTTAGTCCCTTGATGCATCAATTGATAAAAAGCATGCTGTCCATTCGTCCCTGGTTGCCCCCATATAATGGGTCCTGTGCTGTAATCGACTTGATTACCATCAAAGTCGGTATTTTTACCATTACTTTCCATATCACCTTGTTGGAAATAATCCGCAAAAAAATCAAGGTCTTGGGCATAAGGTAAGATAGCATGAGTATCTGCGTCAAAAAAATTGTTATACCAAATACCCAATAAGGCCATCACAACGGGAATATTTTCTTCGAGTGGGGTCGTGTGAAAATGTTGGTCAGCGTCAAAAGCGCCGTCTAACAAGGCTTCAAAATTATCCATTCCAATGTAAAGGGCGATAGATAAACCAATACTTGACCATAAGGAATAACGCCCGCCGACCCAGTCCCAAAATTCAAACATATTGGCTTTATCAATACCAAAGGTGGTCACATTTTCGGCGTGGGTAGAGATAGCAATAAAGTGTTTTTTAATGGCGGCTTTATCAGGAGCTTGTTGCATAAACCAATGTTTTGCAGAATTTGCATTGGTCATGGTTTCGAGCGTGCTAAAGGTTTTTGAGGCGATGATGAAAAGCGTGGTTTCGGGGTTGAGATGCGTGAGGGCATTAATCAGATGGGATTGGTCGGCATTAGAAATAAAATGTGCTTTTAAATCCGCTTGAGCATACGGGGTCAATGCGGTAGAAACCATTTTAGGGCCTAAATCTGAACCACCAATTCCAATATTAACAATATCTGTAATTTTTTTACCGCTATAGCCCTTCCAGTTCCCTGAGTGAATGTCGTCACAAAAATGGCGCATTTTTGATAAGGTGGCTTTTATTTTTGGCATCACATCTTGATGATCAAAATAAACAGCGGTTGCGTCTTGTTTTCGTAAGGCTGTGTGTAAGACTGCTCGGTGTTCAGTGGTATTAATAATGTCACCTGAAAACATCGCATCACGTTTTTTTTCGAATTTTACTGCTCTTGCAAGATCAAATAATAAGGGTAGGGTTTTATTATTGATTAAATTTTTGGAATAATCAAACAGGATGTCGTTGAAATGCAGTGAATAGCTATGAAAACGTCTGGGGTCGGATGAAAATAACTTTCGCAGTGGGACAGGGACGATTTCTTGGTGATGAGCTTGAATGGCTTTCCATTCTGCGGAGTTGCGTAAAGCGGACATTTTTTCCTCAAAAAATTGTAAATACTGAGCAGTCTACGAAATGCAGGAAAGGATAGCAATAATTGTATTCTTATGTTCTAATATAGTTTGGTTTAATTTCCTGTAAATTAAGCTTTCATTCGGTGTGGTGACCTTTATTTTTAAGGGGTATTATGCTACAGTCAATCGTCATTTTGAGGGACTCGTTAGGGTATCAGTATGCGTTACCAGTCGCTGAAAATAATAATAAAATAATAAAGAAACTAATAAATTTTTTGGAAGGTACATTATGAACAAAATAAAAATATCAAAGAACATTTTTCTCGTTTTAGTGGGTTTGTTTTTTTCTTCTGCATTATGGGCGCATGGAGGAGCAGCAGGAACCGATACAGATCAATGTAAGTTCGAATTAGAAACAGGTCATTGGATTCATTACACCGCTTATCAGCCAAAAGCATATCCAGCAGAGGAATTTTGCGGCAATATTCCAAGCGCAGACTCAATGATTCAATTGGTTTTTGATTATCAAGATATTCGTTATCGTAATATGAAAGTTTCTTTTGAAGTCACCAAAGAACCAGAAGGCACTACAATTTTCAAACAAGAACCTAAGCAACATAAATCAGGTACGGTCGTTTTAGCGTTAAAAGAAGGCGTTCCTGAAGCAGGTGATTATTTAATTCATATTACATTAGAGCCTGCTGTTGGAGA
>JAGLBU010000112.1 GCA_023146575.1 Methylococcales bacterium | reverse complement strand
CGTTTGGATGCGCATATGGCGTTTAGAGCAGGCGCGGGTCAAGCGACTTCTTTAGGTGATTTACTCATGATCGCATTATTTCTGTTTGCAGGCATCTATGTCGCTTATCTTTCGCACGCAGGTTTTAAACAAAAAATTGATGAGCTTTTAGGTAAAGTGAAAGAATAATTAAGTTTAAAGATGATTGATTGCTTAAAATTAAAAATTAAGGTAAAAAAATGCGAAAAAATCCTTTAATAAATTTTTTTGGAGTCGCAATGATTGCCGCCCCTTTTTTAGCGGTGGCAGCTACGGGTATTTTGCCGCCATCGGTTGAAGTTGATGTGGGCAAAATGGAAACCATTTGTGAAAATAAAAATCCAGAATGGCGACAAGCGCAAACAATTGAAGGGGTAGCGATGCAAGAGTCGTTACGGTGTGAGCCTGATAACCCTTCAGATATTGCCGCGCAAGTCAAAGGGACGAATAATATTTCAATGGAAACCTTGATGAATTCAGGGTTTGCCGCTGATGGGATTATCAAAAAAAATGACATGGATGGTGATGGCGATCCTGATTTGATTATTATCAAATTGGAAGTTATTGAGCTCAATGGTCATTCACCTGATTTTGCAGGTGTTGTCCCTACGTTTGATATTGCGCCAGGGATACAACCTGGAATGTGGGTGTTTGCACCGAAAACGCGCGGCATGTCAACCAGTAGCTTTGCAGGGATTGATGCAAATCCATTGTTACGCGCACCATCACCTGTGATTCGAGTTGAACAAGGCGATACGGTTTGGATTCAATTAGAAAATAGCCATTATTTTCCACACACAATTCATTTACATGGGGTGGATCATCCTTTTGTTGATAGTGCAGGTGAAGGCAATGATGGGGTGCCTGTGACCAGTGATAAATTTGTGATGCCTGGGCAAAGTAAGACCTATGAGATTAAACCACGTGCGACAGGGTCTTTTGTTTATCATTGTCATGTTCAAACGCATATCCATTTGGCGATGGGACTAGTAGGGATGTTTGTGGTCGAAGAAAATCGTCCTAATAACTGGGTTCAAACGTTTAATGTTGGCGCAGGACAAGTTCGCCACCCTTCTAAAGCAATTTTAGAAGATTATGATAGTGAATATGATTTGCATTATCATGGCATGGACAAAGAGTTGCACAGTGTCATTCAAGAATATAATGATCCTCGTTTGATTGCCAAAAGAATGAATCGTGAGTATCGAAATGGTGATGCAACCGAAGATTATTTTACCCTTAACGGACGTTCATTTCCTTACACTTTACGCGAATCGTTGATTGTGACCGAGCCGAATCAAAATATTAAGCTGCGAATGTTTAATAGCACGGGTGAAACCTTAGCGATGCATACGCATGGTCATAAGGCGACGATCACGCATTATGACGGCGTAGAGCATAACCCTAGCGCTCAAATTATGCGGGATATTTATGATATAGCGCCAGCACAACGGAATGATTTAAAAATCAGCACGGTAGATGATGGTTTGCACAGTTATGGCGAAGGTATTTGGATTTTTCATGATCATAGAGAAAAAGGTATTGCGACCGATGGTATGAATCCTGGTGGTAATATTAGCGCGATTGTGTATAAGAAATATTTAAATGAAATGGGCTTGCCAAAAACAGTGGGTGAAGGCGTGGGGGATGCTTTTACGAAAGCTTTCTATCAACGTAAAGTCCCTGTTTGGCAAAAAACAGATCCTTGGAATAGTTTAGGTGAAGTCGATGCTACGGGTTATAAAGCACCACCACCAAGTACGGTTGTCATAGAAACAGGGCCGAAAGCGTTTTCTGAATTAGTGGATGCAAGCGAGGAAAATGCCTTTGTAAATCTTTTGCTTGGAATTATGGGAGGATTATTTATTTATGTGGTTATTTTGAATCGTAAAAAAATACTCAACCAAATTTCATCAATGAAGGGTGGAAAAAATGAGGACTAAATTATTATTAATAGTCGGGTTAATGCTGATAATGGCGAATCCTGTGATCGCAAAAACCTTTCAAGAGCATAACTCCTTAATGGATCATGGAGACGGCCATATGATGGATATGGACGGTGGCATGATTATGGGAAATAACACCGAAAAGCTTCCTGGAGGTTGTGATAAAATTTCAGAATCGAAAGAAATTACCGTTCATGCAGGGCATAAGTATGCGGAAAAATTTCCTGGGCGAATGTTCGCTTTCGACAAGCAAGAATATCATTTTAAACCGTGTACAAAATTAACGGTTAATTTTATTAATGATGATGAAATTCGCCATCAATGGATGATGCATGGTTTGCCTAAATATTTATATCCTAAAGGAATGTTTCATTTAGAGCTTACAGGACCTGGAAAAATTTCGGGTACATTGATTTTGCCAGCCGCCGATAAAACCTATTTAGTGCATTGTGATATTGCGCAACATATGGAAAAAGGTATGAAGTCACAGCTGATTGTCGGGAAAGGCAGTGGTACTTTACCGAGTATTCCTGGGATTAGTGCTTATGTTATTCAAGACGATTACAGTGATAGTATTCCAGCGTTGCCAACGGTGGCTGAAAAAGCTTTAATGGATAAAAAGGCAGAAACCGATAAAAAACTTGGAGCTCAGCAAAATGACTCGGTTATATCAGGGGTTATGATTATTGGGTTGGTTATTGGTGTGTTGTTGGCACTTTTTTTAACCAAGAAATTCAAAGGAAAAACGGTTTCAGAAAGTGTTTCTTACAGCTTTGATGTTTTCAGCCGTGTTATGGTTTTTCTGATTAAAGAAATAAAAACCTTAATTGCGTTAATTTTATCGAAATCAAAAAAGTTGCCTGAAAAGTAACAAGCTAAATTGAATGTCTAAAAGCCTCTAAATTGTTTAGGGGCTTTTTTATGCGTGGAGAATAATAATGGACGATTTATCGTTATGGGGATTGTTTGGTAGTGCGTTTATTTCTTCAACTATTGCGCCAGGTGGTTCGGAAGCGGTTTTAGCCTATATGGTTTCAGAAGATCAAGCGCAAGTAATAAGGTTAATTTTAATTGCAACCGTTGGAAATACTTTAGGCGCTTTAACAACATGGTGGCTAGGTGTTTTTACGGCTAAAAAATATCCTCTTGAAACTTTGTTATCTGAAAAAAAACAAGCAACGGTTCAAATAGTTAAAAAATGGGGGGTTGCGGCATTATTTTTTTCTTGGCTCCCTATTATTGGGGATGGTTTTTGTTTTGCTGGAGGGTGGTTAAAAATGCCGCTTTTAGTTGCAGTGCCAGTTATCACAATAGGTAAAGCTGTGCGTTATGCTTTTGTGGCTTATCTATTTATTTAGCTCGTTAAGTTTTGCTAAAATTTCTTCTATATGCGTTTTAACTTTTACTTTACGCCATTCGTATTCTAAAACGCCTTGCGTGTTAATTAAAAAAGTACTGCGCTCTATGCCGCGCACTTGTTTTCCATACATGTTTTTCATTTTGATGACATCAAATAAGGTGCACAAGGCTTCATCTTTATCGGATAATAATTCAAAAGGAAATTCTTGTTTGCACTTAAAGCCTTCATGAACCTTAACACTGTCACGAGAAACGCCAAAAATAACGGTGTTTAGCGCATTAAATTTATCAATATTATCTCTAAAGTCTTGACCTTCCAATGTGCATCCAGGGGTGTTGTCTTTAGGGTAAAAATAAATAATAAGGTTCTTTCCTTGATAATTGGAAAGCTGAAAGCTTTTATCGCTGGTTGATTCGGCTGAAAAATTAGGAAGGCGCTCGCCTAGAGTGATTGAATTCATAAGTTTAGGGGGGTTGTTAAAAAATTAAAGCGACGAGAAGTATAGCGTAAATTTACGATTTTTATTGGCTGTCAAGGTGATTTTTATCCACAAATTTGTCTGTGTAAAGCAATATTTTAGGCGTTTTAGATTAAGGTAGCGTAAAAAAATATGAAAAAATCTTGAATGGTAAGAATAGATAATGTATCATGAAAAGTTCTTTAAGGGTTTGAATAGGTCAGTGGCTCAATTGGTAGAGCAGCGGTCTCCAAAACCGCAGGTTGTGGGTTCGAGTCCCTCCTGGCCTGCCATTCAAATTCCATCAAAAAATCATCTATTACCCTAAGTATTTAAAAATGAGTGTACAAGCCACCACCGAAGACACAGCAAATGTGCTTGATATTATTAAGCAAATTATCTCTATTCTCCTTGTTGTTGCTGGTATGGCTGCATTTTATTATTTCCCTGAAATTCTATTACTTTACAGAGTTTTAGCTTTAGTTGTGATTGTAGCTTCAGCGATAGGGCTATTTTTTACAACGGCCGCAGGTCAAAATATTTGGGTGTTTATGCTGGAAGCTAAACTAGAAGTCAGAAAGGTAGTTTGGCCGACACGAGAAGAAACTATTCGTACTACCTTATTAGTATTTGGGATGGTTTTTTTAGTTGGTTTGGGTTTATGGTTACTTGATATGTTTCTTTTTTGGGGAATACGTCTCCTGACAGAGCAAGGATAAACAATGGCTTTACGTTGGTATGTAGTACATGCTTACTCTAATTTTGAGGGTAAGGTTAAACAGGCTTTGGAAGAACGAGTCGAGCGAGAAGGATTACAGGAATATTTTGGTAAAATCCTTGTGCCAACCGAGGAAGTGGTTGAAATGCGTATGGGACAACAGCGCAAAAGCGATCGTAAATTTTTTCCAGGTTATGTATTAGTTCAGATGCAATTAACCGATGAAACATGGCATCTTGTTAAGGATATTCCACGAGTTTTAGGTTTTATTGGAGGAACATCCGATAAACCTGCACCGATTTCTGATAAAGAAGCGAATCTAATTTTAAGTCGTGTGGAAGAAGGGGTTAATAAACCTCGTCCTAAAGTATTATTTGAAGTCGCGGAAGTGGTTCGGATAATTGATGGGCCTTTTAAAGATTTTAATGGCAACATTGAAGAAGTTAATTATGACAAAAATAAATTGAAAGTTTCAGTGTTAATTTTTGGACGAACAACCCCTGTAGAGTTGGAATTTTCTCAGGTTGAAAAAAGTTAATACACGTTAGAAGAATTTTAATGATCTCTACTTTATCGAAGTAGAGATTTTTGTTTTTTGGGGAGCTGATAAAGCGATTGTACCCATTCTGGAGTAAATGATGGCGAAAAAAATACAAGCTTACATTAAGCTGCAAGTTAAAGCGGGCGAAGCAAATCCTAGTCCACCAGTAGGGCCTGCTTTAGGTCAGCACGGCGTGAATATTATGGAGTTTTGTAAAGCATTTAATGCCAAAACTCAAAATGTTGAAAAAGGATTGCCAATTCCTGTTGTGATTACGGTTTACAGCGATAGAAGCTTTACTTTTATTACTAAAACACCACCAGCGGCTGTTTTGTTATTAAAAGCGGCAGGGATTAAAAAAGGCAGTGGAACCCCTAATACGGTAAAAGTTGGTACGGTTACGCGTGCGCAATTAGAAGAAATTGCACAAACTAAAATGGAAGATTTAAATGCTGCGGACCTAGAGGCCGCTGTAAAAACAATTGCGGGCAGTGCGAGAAGCATGGGTCTTGATGTGGAGGGTCTCTAAATGGCGATGTCTAAAAAAGCGAAATTAATTCAAGAAAAAATTGATATTACGAAACAATATACCGTAGCAGAAGCTGTGGCTGTGTTGAAAGAATTTACCTCAACCAACTTTAATGAAGCAATTGATGTAAGTATCAACTTAGGAATTGATGCGCGTAAATCAGATCAAAATGTTCGTGGCGCAACCGTTTTACCAAATGGAACGGGAAAAACAGTGCGAGTGGCTGTTTTTACACAAGGCCCTAATGCTGATGCGGCTAAAGAAGCGGGTGCTGATATTATTGGCATGGAAGATTTAGCAGACCAAGTTAAAAAAGGTGAAATGAATTTTGATGTCGTTATTGCCTCTCCTGATGCAATGCGTGTTGTGGGTCAATTAGGTCAAATATTAGGCCCTCGTGGTTTAATGCCAAATCCTAAAGTTGGAACAGTAACACCAGATGTTGCGACGGCGGTTAAAAATGCAAAAGCAGGACAAGTGCGTTATCGCAATGATAAAGGCGGAATCATTCACTGTACGATAGGAAAGGTTTCGTTTGAAGCGGATGCTATTTTACAGAATTTAGATGCTTTATTGAATGATTTACACAAAGCGAAACCTTCTACTGCTAAAGGTATTTATTTGAAAAAAATTGGGCTGTCATCGACGATGGGACCTGGTTTATCCATAGATATGGCAAGCTTTAAAGATTGATTGTAATAAAAACTTTGGGTTGTTGATTTATCGACAGTCGTCAAAGACCGTAGGTGTGATAATTTTATTATAACTTAATATAAACCTACGCAGATGGAAGCTTAAACTAGATTTGTCTAGTAAGAGGGACTGTGGAGCATTCGTTAAGGATGTGATTTATTCATTCTAAGGTAACTTAGAACATTATCGGAGATAAATGTGGCATTAATATTGGATGACAAAAAAGCTGTCGTCGAAGAAGTTGCTGCAATCGCCGCGCAAGCACATTCTGCTATTGCAGCAGAATATCGAGGGTTAACCGTAACAGAATTAACACAATTACGGAAAACTGCGAGAGAAACAGGTGTCTATCTACGTGTGGTTAAAAACACGCTAGCAAGACGCGCTGTTGCTGGAACAGATTTTGAATGTATGCAAGATGGACTTGTAGGTCCTCTCATTCTTGCTTTTTCAATGGAAGATCCTGGATGTGGTGCGCGTTTGATTAGCGATTTTGCGAAAAAACATGACAAATTAATCACAAAAGTTGTGGCAATAGGCGGTCAAGTCTATGAAGCATCTGAGCTGAAAAAACTGGCTAGCTTACCGACTCGCGATCAAGCGTTAGGTATGTTGATGTCGGTGATGAAAGCACCTGTTGAAAAACTTGTCCGTACATTGGCAGAACCTAATGCAAAAATGGTTCGTACAATCGCAGCAATTAAAGACCAAAAAGAAGCGGCGTAAGCCCTTATTTATTTTTATTATAAGCTCTTAAAGTTTTAAGAGTTGATTGAAACAGAGGAATACAAAAAATGGCACTTTCACAAGAAGAACTCTTGGAAGCAATCTCAGGCTTAACCGTAATGGAAGTTGTTGATTTAATTTCAGCAATGGAAGAAAAGTTCGGTGTATCAGCCGCCGTAGCGGTTGCTGTTGCAGCGCCTGCAGCAGGAGACGCAGGTGCATCTGCCGAAGAGCAAACTGAATTTGATGTGGTATTAACATCATTTGGAGCTGCTAAAGTTGCGGTTATTAAAGCCGTTCGTGCGATTACTGGCTTAGGCTTGAAAGAAGCTAAAGCGGCTGTAGAGGGCGCTCCAACGCCTATTAAAGAAGCTGTGAGCAAAGCGGATGCTGAAGAAGCTGTAAAAACACTTGAAGAAGCTGGCGCGACTGCCGAAATTAAATAAAGATCGACAAAAAACTAAAGACTTAAACCTTTATAGTTGGGCTGGTGGCTTTTTGCCATCGGCCTTTTACTGTTTGTAACAAACCGTATAATCACCCTTGACGAGAAGGTATATAGAGCAATATGACCTATTCTTTTACCGAAAAAAAGCGTATCCGTAACAATTTTGGAAAAAGTACAGAAGTACTTGATGTTCCTTATTTGCTAGCGACCCAAATTAACTCTTATGCAAGTTTTTTGCAAGCGGATTCAAAACCTGAAAAACGTGGTGATGTAGGATTACATGCCGCTTTTTCAAGTGTTTTCCCGATTGCGAGCCATTCTGGATATGCCGTATTAGAATATGTTAAGTATCGTTTAGGGGAGCCTGTTTTTGATGTCAAGGAATGTCAACAACGAGGCGCTACATTTGCTGCACCATTGAAAGTGCTGGTCAGGTTGGTGATTTATGATAAAGAAGCCTCGGTAAACGCGAAGATTGTCAAAGACATTCGTGAACAAGAAGTTTATATGGGCGAACTTCCTTTGATGACAGATAATGGAACCTTTGTAATCAATGGTACAGAGCGGGTTATTGTCTCGCAATTACACCGGTCACCAGGTGTGTTTTTTGATCATGATAAAGGTAAAACCCATTCTTCTGGAAAGTTGTTATTTAACGCAAGGGTTATTCCTTATCGGGGATCATGGTTAGATTTTGAATTTGATCATAAAGATGCAGTTTATGTGCGAATCGATCGACGACGCAAAATTCCTGCGACTATTTTATTACGTTCTCTAGGGTATGATAACGAAGAAATGATCAAAATTTTCTTCGAAGTAAATAAATTTACTTTAACCGCTGAAAAAATAAATTTTCATTTTATTCCTGAGCGTTTACGGGGTGAAATGGCGGCTTTTGATATTAAGGATGGTGACAAAGTTCTGATTGAAGAAGGGCGAAGAATTACGGCGAAGCATACGCGTCAATTGATTAAATCAAAATTATCAACCATTGAAGTCCCTAATGAATATCTTTATGGAAAAATTTTAGGGCACAATATTGTTGATGAGGAAAGTGGTGAGTTATTAGCGGATGCAAATGATGAGTTGACGGAAGAGTTACTTGATAAATTAATGGCTGCTGGTGTTAAAGAAATTAATACCTTATATGTTAATGATTTAGACAGAGGTGCTTATATTTCAAATGCCATGCGTTTGGATGCAACCACTAATCGTTTGGAAGCGTTGGTTGAAATTTATCGCATGATGCGCCCAGGTGAGCCACCTACCAAAGAATCCGCTGAAAATTTATTTGAAAATTTATTTTTTACCGAAGATCGTTATGATTTATCAGCGGTTGGGCGGATGAAATTTAATCGTCGATTGGATCAAGATGAAGAAGGGCAAGGTGGAACTCTCAGCAAAAATGACATCATTGGTGTTTTAAAAGAACTGATTAATATTCGAAATGGTAACGGTTCTGTGGATGATATTGATCATCTGGGAAACAGACGAGTTCGTTCAGTTGGTGAAATGATCGAAAATCAGTTTCGGGTTGGTTTGGTACGGGTTGAACGTGCAGTGAGAGAACGTTTAACTTTGGCGGACTCTGAAGGCTATATGCCTCAAGAGATTATTAATGCAAAACCTGTGTCGGCAGCGGTAAAAGAGTTTTTTGGTTCAAGTCAGTTATCGCAATTTATGGATCAAAATAATCCATTATCACAAGTAACGCATAAACGCCGAGTGTCCGCTTTAGGGCCTGGTGGTTTAGCGCGTGAGCGTGCAGGCTTTGAAGTGCGAGATGTTCATGCAACCCATTATGGTCGTGTTTGTCCTATTGAAACACCAGAGGGACCTAATATTGGTTTAATTAATTCACTTTCCGTTTATGCACGGACAAATTCTTATGGCTTTTTGGAAACCCCTTATCGCCGAGTTGTTGATGGAAAAGTAACCGATAAAGTTGATTATTTATCGGCAATTGAAGAAGGTGAATACGTTATTGCACAGGCGAGTGTCAATATGGATGAGAATAACCAGCTTATCAAAGGTTTGGTTTCTTGTCGGCACAAAGATGAATTTACCCTTGCAGCATCAGAATCTGTTCAGTATATGGACGTGTCATCAAAACAGATTGTGTCGGTAGCCGCCTCTATTATTCCTTTTTTAGAACATGATGATGCGAATAGAGCCTTGATGGGTTCAAACATGCAACGTCAAGCGGTTCCAACGTTACGATCTGAAAAACCTCTGGTTGGAACGGGAATGGAACGTGTGGTCGCTAAAGATTCGGGTGTTGCAGTGGTGGCAACGCGTGGTGGTATTATTGAAGCGGTGGATGCGGCACGGGTTGTAATTCGTGTGAACAACGATGAAACCATTGAAGGTATTCCAGGGGTTGATATTTATAACTTAATAAAATATACCCGCTCAAATCAAAATACTTGCATCAATCAAAAACCACTGGTTCGATTAGGTGATCGTGTCAAATTAGGGGATATTTTAGCCGATGGTCCTTCTACAGATTTAGGTGAGCTAGCACTTGGGCAAAATATGCTTATCGCGTTTATGCCTTGGAATGGTTATAACTTTGAAGATTCGATTTTAGTGTCTGAACGTGTGGTAAAAGAAGACCGTTTTACAACTATTCATATTGAAGAAAAAACCTGTGTAGCAAGGGACACAAAACATAGCCCTGAAGAAATCACCGCTGATATTCCGAATGTCAGTGAGGATGCATTATCTAAATTAGATGAGTCAGGAATCGTTTATGTTGGTGCGGAAGTTAAGGGCGGTGATATTTTAGTGGGTAAAGTAACTCCTAAAGGCGAAACGCAATTGACTCCTGAGGAAAAATTATTAAGAGCTATTTTTGGTGAAAAAGCCGCGGATGTGAAAGATACGTCATTAAGAGTACCTGGTAGTGTTCGTGGAACTGTGATTGATGTGCAGGTTTTTACCCGTGACGGGGTTAAAAAAGATAGCCGTGCATTGGAAATAGAAGAAGAAGAAATTCAGCGCTATCGAAAAGACTTAGATGATCAGTTAAAAATTGTTGAAAAAGATATTTACGCGCGGGTGGCTGATTTATTATTAGGGAAGATAATTGTTTCAGGGCCTGGTAAAGCACCAACAATGAAGCCCATTACACTGGCTTACTTAGATGAGTTGCGTTATTCCACTTGGTTGGAGATTAAAGTAGACGATGAAGATGTGAATCTTCAGATTGAAAAAGTCGAAGGACAGATTGAGCAGCAGCGTAAAGAATTTGATGAGAAGTTTGAAATAAAACGCAAAAAAATTACCATGGGTGATGATTTAGCACCAGGTG
>JAGLBU010000111.1 GCA_023146575.1 Methylococcales bacterium | reverse complement strand
GAGACATTCATCTCACCTCGATAATCGGTTGCCGCCACCCATAAACGCAACACATCCGCGCCTAAATCTTTCATCACCATTTGGGGCGCAATCACATTGCCGACCGACTTTGACATCTTTTTGCCATTCGCATCCACCGTAAAACCGTGGGTTAGCACTTGTTTATAAGGCGCTGTCCCATGAATGGCAGTTGAGGTTAATAAAGACGATTGAAACCAGCCTCGATGTTGATCTGAACCTTCTAAATATAAATCAGCAGGGAAATTTAACCCGTCCCGACGATGAATCACCGCTTCATGGGTTACCCCTGAATCAAACCAGACATCTAAGGTATCGGTCATTTTTTCATAATCGTCCGCTTCATCGCCTAAAAATTCATTAATATCCGCTGAGAACCATGCTTCAATCCCCTGTTTTTCAATTTTTAACGCCACTGTTTCGACTAATTCATCAGTTTTTGGATGCAGTTCACCTGTTTCTTTATGCACAAAGAATGTAATCGGAACGCCCCATGTACGCTGGCGTGACACACACCAATCAGGACGATTATCCATCATAGATTCAATACGAGCCATGCCCCAATCAGGAATCCATTCCACTTTTTTAACAGCAGCTAACGCGGTTTCACGTAGTTTATTTTTATCCATCGAAATAAACCATTGCGGGGTGGCACGAAAAATAATCGGGGTTTTATGCCGCCAGCAATGAGGGTAACTGTGTAATAAAGTGTGATGATGAATTAACGCGCCTTTTTCTTTTAAGACTTCTAAAACATGATCATTGGCTTTAAAAACATGTTCGCCTGCGAAAAATTCGGTATTGGGTAAAAATACGCCATTATTACCCACAGGATTATCAATCGGTAAACCATAACGTTGCCCAACGATATAATCATCTTGTCCATGCCCCGGCGCGGTATGGACTGCGCCTGTTCCCGCTTCGGTGGTGACATGATCGCCTAAAATAATCGGCACTTTTCGATCATAAAAAGGATGTTGTAAACATTGGTTTTCAAGTGCCTCGCCTTTACAAACCGCTAAGACCTGATAATCCTCAATATGATAGCGTTTCATGACCGCTTTTAATAACGCTTCGGCAATCACCAGACGTTCTTTGATTCCTTCCTTTTCAACTTGTACAATGACATAATCTAATTCAGGGTTCACCGCAACCGCTTGATTGGCAGGCAGTGTCCAAGGGGTGGTTGTCCATATTGGAATAGAAATAGTACCGCGACCCTTGTTATCCGTATAAAACCCAAAACATTCTAGAAATTTTGTTTGATTAAGCGCTTTAAAACGCACATCAATCGCAGGTGAATGTTTATCTTCGTATTCCACCTCTGCCTCAGCCAAAGCAGAGCCACAATCGGTACACCAATGCACAGGCTTTGCGCCTTTTTCGATGTGATTGTTTTTATAAATTTTACCTAATGAACGCACAATATCGGCTTCAAATTGATAATCCATCGTTAAATAAGGCTTATCCCACTCCCCTAAAATACCCAATCGTATAAAGGCTTCTTTTTGTTTATTAACCTGTTTGGTGGCGTATTTTCGACATTCTTTCCGAAAAATTTCAGGTGAAACTTTTACCCCTGCTTTGCCAATTTTTTTCTCAACTTGTAACTCAATCGGCAACCCATGACAATCCCAACCGGGGATATAGGGGGCATCAAAACCTGCTAATGTTTTGGATTTAAGAATAATATCTTTCAGGATTTTATTAACCGCATGACCGATATGAATTTCACCATTGGCATAAGGAGGACCATCATGCAAAATAAAAGCGGGGCGACCTGCGGTTATGTCTCTAATTTGTTGATATAGATTCGCTTGATTCCATTGTTTTAAACGCATGGGTTCGCGTTGAGCTAAATTACCTTTCATAGGAAAGGCGGTTTTAGGGAGATTAAGCGTTTTTTTATAATCCATGAGCGTATCGTAAAATGTCTATAGTAAAGAAGAATCTACAAATTCTATCATTTCAGCCGCTATTTTGATAAAAAGAAAGCTACAAGCCATAATTTTTACGCTTGCGCCAAAACGTAGCTCGACTCATGCCTACTAATTTAGCCGCTTGTGTGATTTTGCCATCACACTGTTTTAAGGCGTTCTCAATTTTACTTTTTTCGCTCTGATGTGGTGTTGAAATAAGCTGATTAGGCTCATCATCTATAATCGGTTCTCTAAATTCAGGCGGTAATTCTGATAAACGTAAAACCGTTCCTTGTCCAACGACAAAGGTATATTCCAACACATTTTG
>JAGLBU010000110.1 GCA_023146575.1 Methylococcales bacterium | reverse complement strand
GGATCATTGGGGTGAATTTTAGCGGCAGATTCTGAATCAATCTCGACTAATCGTTGATGTAAAGCCTGCTTACCAAATTGCGCTAAATCGCGATCTAATTGTTGCCGAATACGCACATCAGCGGTTGGTAAATCCGCCATGCCTTGAGTTAAGGCTTTAAAATATAACATGGTGCCGCCGACTAAAATCGGGGTTTTTCTACGTGCTTGAATATCCGCCATAATAGCCAGCGCTTGGGTTCTAAACTGCCCTGTAGAAAAGACCTCACTGGGGTCAATAATATCAATTAAATGATGCTTTATGTCGCCACGTTCTTTTAAACTGGGTTTTGCAGTGCCGATGTTCATGCCTTTAAACACCAATGCGGAATCGACGCTGATAATTTCGGTGTTTAATTGTTGCGCTAAGGTAACGGCTAATGCGCTTTTTCCTGAGGCGGTTGGCCCCATAATTAAAATCGCAGGGGGCAATGGGTTGTTCATATTATTGACCTCGTAAAAAGAATTTATCTAACACATTTTTACTTAACTGTACCCATGTCGGGCGACCGTGATTGCACTGATTGCCGCGTTCGGTGATTTCTATGTCACGTAATAACGCATTCATTTCATCTGTGGTCAGTTTTCGCCCTGAGCGTACTGAATTATGACAGGCCATCGTCGCTAAAATCGCATGGGTTTTATCTTGAATGCGGTCACTGCTTTCTTGCACCATCATATCGCTTAAGACATCGGTGATTAATTTTTCGACATTGGCTTTGGCTAATAAAATAGGTACGGTGCGTAATAATAACGTCTCAGGACTGATACGGTTAAGTTCAAAGCCTAAATTTTTAAAAAAGGGCTGTTGTTGTTCAGCGCAATTGGCTTCATCAGCGCTTATGGTTATTTTAATCGGTAATAATAATGGCTGAGTGGCAATATTATTTTGATGGTATTGGGATTTTAAACGCTCGTAAGTGATGCGTTCATGAGCGGCATGCGCATCAACTAAAATAATACCTTCTTGGGTTTCGGATAAAATATAAGTATTGTGCAAGTGCGCGACTGCAAAACCCAGTGTCGGAAAGGTTTTAACAGTATTTTCGGTGAGGGTTTCATTGTTTAAGGGTCGAACAATATAATCAGGGGTTGCTTCTTGAATACTTAACGGAATTTGGGCTTGAGTGGTTTTATAATTGTGATTATTTGAGGCATAATTTACAGCGGTAGGCGATTCTGTTGGTGATGAATAATCAATGTCTGTGGTTTCAGTTATAGGTTTTGGACGTTGTTCTGCAAGACTGCGATATAAGGCGCTAAATAAAAAATCATGCACTAACCGACCTTCTCGAAAACGCACTTCTAATTTTGCAGGGTGGGCATTTACATCAACCAATGCAGGGTTTAGGGTTAAATACAACACAAACACAGGATGGCGACCGTGAAAAAGGACATCTTGATAAGCTTTTTTTACCGCGTGTGAAATCAATCGGTCTTTAATTAAACGTTGATTAACATAAAAATATTGTCGATCTGCTTGACTGCGTGAAAACGTAGGCTGACCAACCCAGCCTGATAATTGTAAGCCTGAGGCTGAAAAATCAATCGCAATGGCGTTGCTTGAAAAGTCTTTACTGCAAATACTGGCAATGCGTTGTTGTTGTAATTCTTGGCTGTCCGCGATTTTTAAATTAATCACCTCGCGGCGGTTATGGGTTAATTTAAAGGCGATGTCAAAACGACTCAACGCCATTTTTTTAATAAGCGTTTCAATGTGTGAAAATTCGGTTTTTTCGGTTTTTAAAAACTTACGGCGGGCAGGAGTGTTGTAAAATAAATCAGAAACTTCAACGGTTGTGCCTTGAGGGTGGGCGGCGGGTTGAATGTCAAAAATTTCTTCAGCACCATCGCTTGAAATACACCATGCCTCTTCGCTATTAAGGGTTTTTGAGGTCAGCGATAATCGTGCGACTGAACTCATACTTGAGAGGGCTTCGCCTCGAAACCCCATGCTTTGAACGTGTTCTAAATCGGCTAGAGACGCAATTTTACTGGTAGCATAGCGTGATAAGGCCAGCGCTAACTCTTCTTTTGCAATGCCACAGCCATCGTCCCTTATTTTAATGAAGCGAACGCCCCCTTGTTCAATATCCACCTGAATATTTTTAGCCCCTGCATCAAAACAATTTTCAAGCAATTCTTTGACAATAGAGGCAGGACGCTCGACCACTTCCCCTGCGGCAATTTGGTTGATGAGCTGAGGCGGTAACGATTGGATTCGCATTAATTATGAGGCTAAGGTATGAGGACGTTTAAAATGGTTATTATACCAGTGCAAATTAAAGCGGCTAATAATGAATCAATCGAATAATGACGGGGTCATAGAGGTAAATGGATAAATAAATTGAATTTTTTGGAAGAGAGTCTACAAAAAAGTGTGTTAACGTTAAGATAAATTTCTTGATTTGGTACGCTTTGCCCATAGATTTAAAATTTACTTCAATATGTAAGGGATAGATATGAAAAAAACAGCATTATCACTGACAATGTCATTACTCTTGTTAACTGGCAGTCCGATTGTCTTGGCAAACCAAGTGGAAAATGTCGGTTTTTCACAAAATGAAAGTCAGCTTAAATTAAAAAAACATTTAAATTTAAAAAAATTAAAGTTAACCGCCGATAAACTTAAAAAATTTGGGAAAGAAGAATTAGCAAAACTTGAGCCAAAAGTATTGAGTTTTTTTGATGAAAATAATATTAAAGACATACCTTCAGACGCTTTTTTAGGGATTAGTTTAGCCCAATTTAGTCAACTTGATGCAGACGGTTTAAAAGGTTTAACCATTGCCCAATTTGATAAAATTCCCTCTGGTGTTTTAAAAGCCTTAAAAGCTGAAAATTTAGGGGATTTGAGTGAAGTTGTCATTTCTGAATTTAGTTTGGAAGATGTCTTGGCGTTAGAAGATGGGCAATTAAAAACGGCAACAGGGAAAGATTTGGTGCGATTATTGGTTAATGTTGGTAAAAAACACATCGGAAAAGGCATCAATCAAAAAGTAAAACCGAGTGATTTAAAACGATTTTTACCCGTGGGATGGAGCATAAATGAAGCGGGTGAATTGAATATTCCTGAAGGGGAAAGTTTAGCCTTGCCTGCGGTATTAACACCGATTAATCTGTTGAATAATGTTGTTTTGCCTAAAATTCCGAATTTGGGAAAAGGCTTTGGCTTGTATGGGGCTGGAAATCCTTTTTTATTGGGCATGAATGCAGCGCTTAAAACCGCGAATTTAGGTCAATATAATATTGAGCAAGATGCTGATGGTATTTTACAAGTAAAAGATAACAGTGGCGATAGCGATTTTACTTTAGCGTTTATGCCTGATAAAAATAATATGAAGCAGGCGAAAAAAGGTAAAAAGGCAGGGCTTTCAACGGATAAACGCGGTTTTTTTGTTCTGACTACCGACGATGGGCGTGATATTCCTATTTTACCTGCACCGAAAGATTTGAAAAAAATTCTAGGTTTAGAAAAAGTAGAGTTAGGTGAAGCGGGTGATGTCTTAATGAAATTGGCCGCAGGCAAACATATTTTTGGCGTGGGGTTATTTGATCCTTTTTTAACGGCGGCGGCTAATGGCTTAAGCGCAGGGGTGCATTTTGATGAAAATGATATTAAAGGCACAAAACCTGCGAAGGTTGTGTATGAAGATGGCAGTTCTCAATTAATGTATCCAACGGTTCATAAGCCCGCCGACTTTTTTAAGGCAGCGTTAAAAATTGCAGGAGTTGAAGCGGTTCAAATGAATGCAGATGGTACTTTGGCAGTGCTTTTTGAGGGGAAAAAATTTCAGCTTGAACCCAGTTTTAATGTTAAAGAATCACCATTGCCAAAAGATGAAGATTCGGTCGAGCCAAAAATTGAAATCAACCCCGATGGTACGATTGATTATACAATCCAAAATGAGCAAGCATTACTGACGATTCCGCTTAACATTATTGCAAAATAATAAAAATACAATCTGATTAAGGGTTGTGGGATAAAATTAGCCCTATTCTCACAGTCTTTTAATCATGCAATGACCCTTTTGTATCAATTGAATAACCTCCAATACGATTATGGTAAAAACTTTACCTTATCGTTACCAGATCTTCGTATTTTATCTCAAAAAATCACGGTTTTAATCGGTGAAAATGGCAGTGGGAAAAGTACTTTATTAAATTTATTAGCGTTACAAGTTTTTCCTACAAACGGTTCATTACGCTTTTTAGACCAACCAATATCCAAAAAACAACGGTTAGTTTTTCAAAAAAAAATTGGCTTTTTACCGCAAAAACCTTATGTGTTTCGAGGCTCGGTGAAAGACAACTTAGCATTAGCGTTAAAATTTCATCATGTCCCTAAAAAAAAACAGATAGAAAAAATAACCATTATATTAGCGCACTTAAAAATAACGCATTTAGGTGAACAATGGGCAAAAAGTCTTTCAGGGGGGGAATTGCAAAAAGTCGCTATTGCGAGAGTATTAATCACCGAGCCAA
>JAGLBU010000011.1 GCA_023146575.1 Methylococcales bacterium | reverse complement strand
AACGGCAAGTTTACACAAATTTACCCGAATAGTCAGTGTTCTCTATAAATGACGGATTAATAGTCTATTTTATAGTAGAATTTACTGCGTATTAAACTCAGAATAATCCTATTTTTTTACCTTTACGACGCTATGTTTATTATTACTAAAGAAATTTATTTTTGCTACGGACACCGTTTGATGAACCATTCGGGAAAATGTCGCCATTTACACGGGCATAGTGTGAAAGCCTCTATTGCGATTAAAGCCGATCAGCTTAATCAAGATGGCATGGTCTGTGATTTTTCAGAGGTGAAAGCCTGTGTGGAGCATTATGTTGATCAACACTTAGATCATAATTTTTTATTGCATAAAGAGGACCCGATCATCCCCTTATTAACATCACAAAACGAACGTTTTATGGCGCTTGATGAACATCCTACCGCCGAGGTCTTAAGTAAAATGATTTACCAATACGTTAAACAACAAGGTTTTGAAGTCGATCAGGTAACCCTATGGGAAACTGCCAGTGCTAATGCGTGTTATCGGGAAGCATAGGAATATGAGAATTACCATTAATGAGCAGGTCAAATTCAGCACACGGTAGCGGTTTACTAAAATAATACCCTTGATAAAGATAACATTGATTGGCTTGTAAAAATTTTATCTGACCTTTATTTTCCACCCCTTCTGCGATCACATTCAAGCCTAAATGCGTCGCCATCATTAACATCGCCTCAACAATCAACGCAACATTATTATCAATACAAATATCACTGATAAAGCTTTGATCTATTTTAAGCTGATCAATCGGTAAGTTTTTCAAATCCGCCAAGGACGAATAGCCAATCCCAAAATCATCAATTGAAATTTGCACGCCTAAGCCACGAAGGGCATTGAGTTTTTCAATACTGACTGAAATATCTTGAACCACAATTTTTTCAGTAATTTCAACCATTAAACGATTCGCTGGTAATTCATACTCTTCTAAAATAGCTTGAACTTGTGCGATAAATTGCTGTTGATAAAATTGGCGCGAACTAATATTTAACGCGATATGAGGTAACTCAGGCCATATTAATAATTGCTCACAAATGGTTCGAAGTTCCCATTCAGCAATCGCTAGAATAATACCGCTTTCTTCACACGCTGGCATAAAATCACGTACCGCAATCATGCCTCTTATTGGGTGTGACCAGCGCAATAAGGCTTCAGAGCCAACAATTTTACCTTGGTCGTCGTACTGGGCTTGATAATGTAGGATAAATTCACCTTGATCCAAGGCATTTTTAACATCCTTTTCCATTTGCAAGCGTTTATTGGCTTTTTCCGCCATATTGGTGGTATAAAAACTAAAGGTGTTTCGACCCTGATTTTTAGCTTCATACATCGCCGTATCCGCTTGTTTGAATAACGCATCGCGGTTTTTATTATCAATCCCAAACAACGTCACACCGATACTACTGGTGACAACATGCTCATATTTTTCCAGTGTATACGGAATATAGAGGGATTTTAAAATTCGTTTGGCAATCATAGAGGCATAATCTAAGGCTTGCTCGCTGTTTTCATTGGAATCACGACTGCGTAATAACACCACAAATTCATCGCCGCCTAATCGCGCTACCGTGTCTTCTTCGCGCACACATTCCTTCAGTCTTTCGGCGACTTGGATTAATAACTCATCGCCAATATGATGCCCTAAAGAATCATTTAAGGTTTTAAAATGATCTAAATCTAAAAATAATAACGCACCATAATTACGATGACGCTCAACCAAGACTAATTCTTGATCTAAACGCTCATGCAGCAAACGTCTATTCGGTAAATTGGTTAAAGCATCATAAAAAGCCAAATAACGAATGCGTTTTTCACTGGTTTTTTTCTCAATGGCAAGGCTAATTAATTGCGATAAAGCATGTATTTTATCCAGCGTCTCTTCATCAGGAACTTTTGGTTCTTTATAATAAAGGGTGAATGTTCCCAGTACTTCACGTCCTGAGGACATCAAAGGTTCTGACCAACATGCCCCTAAATGTGCACGTTCCGCTAAATTTGAAAAATCTTTCCAATAAGGGTGCTTGCTAATATCGGGGACAATGACGCGTTGTTTTAAATAGGCAGAGCTACCACAAGTAATGACCGCTTCACCAATTTCAATGCCCTCAATTTCTTTCATAAAAAAAACAGGAAGCGCCCCTGAGGCACCATGTATTAATCGGTCACCCGCGTCATTTAATAATAAAATAGAACACAATAAATCAGGGTTATCCGCCTCTGTAGTTTCAACTACCAACGTCAGTATTTCATTTAATGGCATGTAGCTTGCTATCGCTTGCAATACTTTATTATGTTGATCACGAGCGGTAATGGCCTTGCTCAACGCAAAGGTTCGATGTCTGACCAATTCTTCGGTGCGTAAGGTGCGACCTGACAGCATCAATAGCGCAACCCCTGTCAAGCCTGTAAATAAAAAGCTTCCGAGTAATAACCACCACTGACTCCACGTTTTTTGAACACTAATAAATTTTTTAGACGGCATGTAGCTAATTTGCCACTGATGATTCCCAAAATATTGGGTGCTGCTTCTATAGAGCGATAAAGGATGTCGGCTGCTGGGTTTTTGGCGCGTAAAAGAGCTGTAGATAATGGTATTTTTTTCTAAAATTTCCACCTCAACTTGCAATTTACTATTTTGACGCATGACGGTTTTAATTTCATCTTCAATGCGAAAGGTATTAACGACAAAACCTTTTAGTGCATTTTCCTCAGGCGTAGGATTAAAAACCGCCGAATAAAGTCGAATATTTTCAGTGCCTGTCGGATGTCCCAATAATGGTAAATTTTCAGTCACCACTAAGCCTTTGGTTTCCCATGCTAAGAGTAAATGCTTTAAAATAGAAGCGCTTGAGCCTAAATCAAACCCCAATAAAGGTTCTTCTGTTTGTGGCTCTCGATACGCTACAGGAAAATATTGTTCACGTTTGCCCGCCATTTCCATCAACTGATTGCCGTCGTGTCCTAACTCATGGATCTTATTTCCAGAAAGTGCTTCAAATTCGGCTCGTTGTGCGGCCTTAACATGTGGCACCCATTCGATGGAACGTAAGGTTTGATATTGCTGCAAAATAGCGGAACTAAAGCGCTGAAATTCATCTTTATTAATAAACGCGCCATTTTCAAAAAAGCTTTTTAAAATCAAGTTGATATTCATATAGGAGTGCAGGCGACTGTAAAGCGCATCATCAAAGAGATGGCTTTGGCGATCAAACACTTCTTTTACCCGTGCCGCTTCTTGTTCTTTACTGTAATTAAGAATCAGGATGGATAACAACAACAACATTAATAATGGGTAAAAAACATAATTACGCCGTTTTTTCCATAATTTTTGAGGTTTTGCAAAAAAAATCAACATAACAGGGGTCACAATTAAAACCCCAATGGCATCGCCTACCCACCATGTTGCCCATGAGGATAATAAATTATGAAAACTAACGGTTTCAACACGATAAAATAATTCTATTGAGAAAAAAAGTGGTGCAATAGCAGAGCCGATGACCGAGCTTAAAAACAAAAATTTGATAATTTGTGCATCTTTAATTAACGGATCACTGCGCCCGACAAACCGCCTGATTAAGTAGACTGCCAAGATGGCTTGTAAGCACACACCAAGACTAATAAAAATACTCGATGGCAGCGAACCAATAAGGTCATCAAATGTTGGGTGACTAAAAAGGTGAGGGATATGGGTTAAAACGGAACCTAAATAAATACCTGGTAACACGCGATAACCATAAAGAAACAAGGTTCCTAAGGCAATACCTGCAGGTGGCCAAACTGGGCTGGCACCACTAGGCGATAAAATTAATAATTGTCCAAAATAAGCCCCTAAAAGGTACGCTAACAAGCTTGCGCAATTTAAAAAAAGGAACTGTTTTTTATTAAACATATTGTGGCATCGAATTAGGAGTAAAAGGTTACGATTATAGTCCGTCTATACCTGACTAATTATGACATAACGAATAAAATATTAAGCCAAATTGTGAAAATTTCGATAAAAAAAATCTTTAATTTCTGAATAAGATAACAAAAATGACGAAAGACTTTAACGTTTTAATGGTTTTTCTTACTATTCCTTTGTTTTTTTAAAAGGAAATAAAACATCAAATTAAGTCTTTAGCTTGCAAATCAGCGTGATAGGATGAGCGAACTAAGGGCGCGCTTGCCACCTGTTTAAAGCCTAAATTTGTCGCAATCTCTGCATAACGATCAAATTGTGCAGGGGTAATATAGTCTTTCACCGGTAAATGCGCTTTGCTCGGTTGTAAATATTGACCTAATGTCAACATAGAACAACCATGTTCCACTAAATCTTGCATGACCGCAATTACCTCCGCTTCTAGTTCTCCTAAGCCTAGCATTAAGCCCGATTTTGTGGGAATATTTGGGTGCCTTTGTTGATGTTGCTTCAATAAATTCAAAGATACCTGATAATCTGCTCCAGGGCGCGCTTCTTTATACAGTCTTGGAACGGTTTCAAGATTATGATTAAATACATCACATGGCATTTTTTGTAAAATATCCAACGCTTTTTGAGTACGCCCTCGAAAATCAGGCACCAGCACTTCAATCCGTGTTTTAGGACTTAATTGCCGAATTTCATTAATACATTCCGCAAAATGCCCAGCCCCTGCATCGCGTAGATCATCCCGATTAACCGAGGTAATTACTACATAATTCAAAGCCATTTTTTGAATCGTTTGCGCTAAAATCAACGGCTCTTTTGAATCCAACGCAAGAGGTTTTCCATGGGCAACGTCACAAAAAGGACAACGCCGCGTACATAAATCACCCATAATCATAAACGTCGCCGTTCCGTGATTAAAGCATTCACTCATATTAGGGCAAGCGGCTTCTTCACACACCGTATGCAAATGATTGCTGCGTAACACTTGTTGTAACTTTTTAACCTTTTCACTACCGCCCAACTTAATCCGTATCCAGTCAGGTTTTCGCAAAGATGTCTCCAATGGTTGAACTTTTATCGGAATTTTTGCTAACTTTTCATTACTACGCTGATGAGAGGCTGGTGTAGAACGAGAAGGGGCTTTAAAACTCATGCTACGATCGCCGATAATATCGAATGAAGCACTGGTATAGCCAGCTCATGATTGTGAATGTGGATATTAAAATCTTCCAATTTTGTCATTTTTAAATCCCGAAACCCACAAGGGTTAATATGGTTAAATGGGGTTAAATCGATGCTATTATTAAGACTTAAACCATGATAACAACAGTTTTTTTTAACTCGCAAACCGATTGAGCCAATTTTTTTTTCATTGACATAGACCCCTGGTGCTTCTTTCTTAGCAACCGCTTTTAATCCGTATTCCTTCAAGGCTTCAATCATCGCTTGCTCTAAAAGGGTCACTAACTCACGAATATTAATGTTCAATCGCTTTAAATCCAACAAGGTATATATAATCAGCTGACCTTGCGCATGATAGGTAATTTGCCCACCACGATCCGATTTTACCACCGCAATATCCGTTTCTTGAAGTAAATGTTCAGACTTCACATTTAAGCCAAACGTATACACAGGCGGATGCTCAACGATCCACAATTCATCTTGAGATGCTATCGTACGCATTTTTGTGAAAGCCAACATCGCTTGCCATGTGGTTCGATAATCTTGTAACCCTTGATGGCGTATAGTTGGGAGCATCATAAATTTCATCTCTTTAAAAAACCTTCAAGCCGTTGGTGACTTGAAGGGTTGACGTTACCCTACAATTTGCGGGTCTTTTTTCAAATTAAGGGGCAGTATTCGCCGCGTCTAACAGCCCTTTTAACGTGCCTTTCGTGTGCAAGTCCATAATAATATCACAACCACCAACCAACTCACCTTTGGCATAAAGCTGTGGATAGGTTGGCCAGTTTGAATGGGTTTTCAAGGCTTCTCGAAGCTCTGGGTCTTCTAAAATATTAATATAAATAAATTCCGCTTCACAGGTTCTTAAGGCTTGAATCACTTGACCTGAAAATCCACATTGTGGAAAATCAGGGGTTCCTTTCATATATAAAACTACAGGATTTGATAACTGATCTTTAATTTTTTCAATAACATCCATCACATAACCGCCTTCAAAATAAGCAAAAGCCAACAATACTATCAAGAATAAATAGATAAAAAAAGTCTTATAGGTCACAAAAGCTTGCTAGAAATCCCTTAAAAATTTATAATTAAGGGTTATTTGATGGGTAGCCAATGGGCTGCCTTTTTTGTTTTTACAGAGGATAACCATGTCATGAGTGATTGTATTATGCCAACGTATAATCGTTTGCCCGTCCATTTTAGTCATGGAAAAGGCGTATGGCTTTGGGATGACAATGGCAAACGTTATTTAGACGCTTTATCGGGCATTGCCGTTTGTAATTTAGGGCATGCCCATCCTGCGATTCATAAGGCTATTTGTGCGCAAAGTGCGCGTTTAATTCATACTTCTAACCTCTATGGTATTACCACTCAAGAACAACTCGCCCACACATTATGTGATAAAAGCTCGATGGACAATGTTTTTTTCAGCAATTCTGGCGCAGAAGCCAATGAAACTGCGCTTAAAATAGCCAGAGCTTATGGGCATCAACAGGGTATTGACCATCCTTTAGTGATCACCATGAAAAAAAGTTTTCATGGCAGAACCCTTGCTACATTAAGTGCTACAGGAAATCCAAAAGTACAACAAGGGTTTTCACCTTTAGTCGAAGGCTTTATCTATGTCTCTTTTGATGATATTGATGCCATTGAAAAAATTATTCGCGAACATAAAAACTGCGTGGCAATTTTTGTAGAACCTGTGCAAGGTGAAGGTGGGGTACATATTCCAGCAGACGATTATTTAACCAAAATTCGCGCGCTATGCAATCAATATCAACTCTTAATGATGTTAGATGAAATTCAAACAGGCATCGGTCGTACGGGGAAGTTTTTAGCCTATCAACACAGCGATATTATTCCAGATGTTTGCACACTCGCAAAAGCATTAGCCAATGGTGTCCCCATCGGTGCCTGTCTTGCTCATGGAAAAGCCGCCTCTGTATTAACCGCAGGTATGCACGGCTCAACCTTTGGCGGCAATCCTTTAGCGTGTTCAGCTGCACTTGCCACCTTACAAGTCTTAGATGATGAAAACTTGATTGCCGTCGCCCTCCTAAAGGGGCAAAAAATTGTCGAACTATTAACCGAAAAACTGCAATCAAACCCTGCGGTTGATAATATTCGCCATTATGGCCTCATGATTGGCATTGACTTATCAACCCCTTGTTTAGAATTAGTTCCAAAAGCCTTAAAGCAAGGCTTACTGATTAATGTCACCAACGAAAAAACCATCCGTTTATTACCACCATTAATAATTGACGATGCCCAAATAGAATTTTTGACCACCGAACTTTCTTCCCTTCTTCAAACTTATACCCAAACAAAATGATGCCAGCAAGACATTTTATTAGTCTCCTCGACTTAAGTGGCGATGAATTTAGAAACTTGATTGCTCGCGCAATTTATTTAAAAAATAACCGTGACCCTGATTTTCAGCCCTTAAAAGGCAAAGTCTTAGCGATGATTTTTGAAAAATCCTCCACCAGAACCCGTGTTTCATTTGAAGCAGGGATGGCACAATTAGGCGGAAGCGCCTTATTTTTATCCCCTAGAGATACACAGTTAGGCCGTGGTGAACCGTTATCCGATAGCGCAAAAGTCATCTCCAGCATGGTTGATTGTATTATGATTCGCACTTATGACCATGCCACCGTCGAAATATTTGCCCGACATTCGCATGTACCCGTTATTAATGCCTTGACCGATCTATTACATCCCTGTCAATTATTGGCGGATATGCAAACGTATTTTGAATTAAAAGGCAATATTGCAGGAAAAACCGTCTGCTGGATCGGTGATGGTAATAATATGTGCCATTCTTATATCCATGCTGCATATTTATTGGGCTTTAAATTACATATTGCGACTCCTAACGACTATCAACCTGATAATTCTATTTTGGAATTAGCCGATGAGCGAGTACAATTATTTTCCAATCCTGAACAAGCCGCTGTGGGTGCCGATTTAATTGTGACCGATGTCTGGGCGAGCATGGGACAAGAAGAAGAACAAAAACAACGGGAAAAAGCCTTTAAAACCTATCAAGTAAACGATCTAGTCATGGCAAAAGCGAATGAAAATGCCATATTTATGCACTGTTTACCCGCTCATAGAGGCGAAGAAGTCACCGCAACGGTCATGGATGGCGAACAAAGTGTTGTCTTTATAGAGGCTGAAAACAGACTCCATGCTCAAAAGGCATTACTTGAATTTTTAATCTGTGCTTAAATTCGCTCACCTTAATTCCTTACAATCGACAACTGAGAGACTTGTGAAAAAAATAACGCTCCTATTTTTGTTACTTACCGTCAGTAGCTGGGCTCAAGCTAAAACAATTTATATTACTGATAATATTCAAGTTAATCTTAAAGCAGGTGATCACAGTACCAGTAAAGTGATTGCCACCCTTCCTAGCGGCACCGCCCTCACCTATGTTTCAAAACAGCGTAATTCTGAATATACTAAGGTTAAAATGCCAGGCGGGCGTTATGCGTTTATTTTAAGTCGGGAAACCATTGATAAACCCACAGGGAAATTAACACTGGAAAAAATTCTTGTTGAACGAGATAAGCTAAAACAAGAAAATGAAGTTTTAGAAAATGAACTCTTAATGCTCAAAGGGGATACAGTCGCGGCAAAAACCAGCAATAGCACCTTAGGTTCAGAACGCGATAAACTAGCATTGGAACTAGAAGAATTAAAATACACCTCAACGCATTCAATGAAGCTCAAAGAAGAGCGCGATAGCTTCCAAGTTCAAGCGGTTCAGTTGCAAAAAGAATTAACACAAGTTAAATCCGAAAACCAAACCGTCAAAGCCAACAATCAATTGGATTGGTTTTTATACGGGGGGACTGCCATTGTTTTCAGTATCTTATTAGGCTTTTTACTCCCAAAATTAAGCTGGCGTAGTAAGCGTTCTGGCGGCTGGAATTAAAACATCCTTTTTTTAAACCTCATCATTCAATAGCTAGGACACTCTTCATGGCCAATTCAGACAAGCCCTCAAGCCGTACTTTTTCATCTCAAGTCGTCGATGGCATGGAACGTGCGCCTAGTCGCGCCATGTTATACGCAGTCGGCTTTAAGCCAGAAGATTTTAAAAAACCCCAAATAGGTATTGCTTCCACATGGAGCATGGTCACCCCTTGTAACATGCACATTAATAAGTTGGCTGATGATGCCGCTAAAGGCGTTAATGCGGCGATGGGAAAAGCGGTTATTTTTAATACCATCACTATTTCCGATGGTATTTCAATGGGGACTGAGGGCATGAAATACTCCTTAGTGTCGCGTGAAGTGATTGCCGATTCCATCGAAACCGTGGTTGGTTGCCAAGGCTTTGATGGTATTGTCGCCATTGGTGGCTG
>JAGLBU010000109.1 GCA_023146575.1 Methylococcales bacterium | reverse complement strand
CCTAAATCACCGCCCGTTAAGGCTTTATTGCCTTCTGAAACGGCAACCGCTAATTGCTTAAAATCTTCCCCTGTGCGTAATTTTGCCACAATATCATTGGCCTTTGCATGGGCGGCTTGAATGCCTTTTGCCTGTGCATCTTCGGGTAATGACACTAAAATATGCCCCAAGTGATAGCTCACATCATCATTCATGCCTTTATGGGTTTCTAAATAATGTTCGGCTTCTCGGTCGCTGACTTTTATACGGCTGGATATTTCACGTAGGCGTAATTGCTCTAATACAATTTCGTGGCGTACTTTTTTTTGAAATTCACCATAATTTAATCCTTGCTTGGCTAACGTGCCTTTAAACGCTTCCACACTCATTTTATTGCCTTTTGCAATATTCGCAATCGCAGCGGTCAGCATTTCATCGCCTACTTTGATGCCTGAACGTTGCGCCAGTTGAAATTGCAATTTTTGGATAATTAAGCGCTCTAAAACCTGTTTTCTAAGAATCATTTCAGGCGGTACGCGCATTTGATTGGCTTTCATCTTAGCGGTAATGGCGTGGGCTTCTTGGGTTAGTTCTCGATCTAAGACCACCTCTTTTTCAACAATCGCAATCACTCGATTTAACAATTCGGCTTTTGCAGGACTATTAAACAGACACATTGCCGCCATAAAACTCATGGAAATTATTTTTCGCATACTAGGGTTTCTCATAACCTGAAATATTTTCTTCTAAGAATTCCTCAACTTTGTCACCAAAGCTACTGAGGCCTTTTAATTCTAACTGCACAAAAATCCCCGTTTGTGTTTCAGCTTCATCCGCATCACTAATCGCATTGATGTATTTTCGTCCAACCACCCGAAAACGCCAGCAACAACTTTCTTTTTCCAGCCCTAAAAAGCTTTCTTTGGTGGTATTAAATTTTAAGGAATATTGCCAGCGTCCGACCACGTACCAATTATCATAAATCGGCCAACGGAAGGAAATATCACTTTGAATCAATTCATTCTGACGATAACGATAGCCTAAATTCAGAATTTGATCGGGACGGTTAATCCATTGTAGGGAGAAATGCCCGCGAGTAAAATCATTGGCGTAAGGATCCCATTGCAGACTACTGGTAAAGGATAAGTGTTGATTATAACGCCCTGTTAATTCGGCAATCACATTTGATAATTGCCGTGTTCTAATGGGTTGATTGGGGAGCATTGCAGTTCGATCGGCAAAATAAAAGGTTTCTCCAATTCCAAATTTTAAATATTCCATGCCTGTGTTGGCATTAATGATTCGAGAGGTTAAGCCCACTGAAACCTGATTGGCATTTTGAACTCGATCTAAACCACTGTAGCTAAACTCTCTAAATAAACTATTAAAGGTAAAATCATTTTCCGCCGTATCAAAAACGGGAATATCTTGCTGATTATCATCTGGAATATAAAGATAAAATACCCGTGGTTCAACCGTATGCAATAAATCCGAATGTCCAAATTTAAACGCTTTTTCTAAAAATAAACCGGCATCAACCGAAGCAATCGGCAGTCCTCGACTAATAG
>JAGLBU010000108.1 GCA_023146575.1 Methylococcales bacterium | reverse complement strand
CGGTTAATGTCTTTTTCACGGCAATAGGCTAAGGGGCGAATCACAATATTACGTTTATCATCGCTTAACAATTTTGGCGGCATGGCTTTTAATTTTCCGCCATAAAAAATATTAAGAAAAAAAGTCTCAATAATGTCATCCCGATGATGCCCTAGCGCCATTTTAGTCACGCCATTTTCAGCGGCATAACTGTATAAACTGCCACGCCGTAAGCGCGAACATAAACTGCACGTCGTTTTTCCCTCAGGGATAATTCGTTTTACGATACTATAGGTATCATGATTAATGATGTGATACGGCACGCCCAACGATTCTAAATACTCAGGTAAGATATGTTCGGGAAAATTAGGCTGTTTTTGATCTAAATTGACCGCAATAATTTCAAAATCAATCGGGGCGGTTTTTTGTAAATTTAATAAAATTTCTAATAAGGTGTACGAATCTTTGCCGCCTGATAAACACACCATGACTTTATCGCCTGCTTCAATCATGTTGTAATCAGCAATCGCATTCCCCACATGGTGGCGCAAACGTTTGTGTAATTTATTCAGTTCCAGACGGTCTTTTTTAGGATGGGTCATTATTTAACGTATAAAATTTAAGGTCAACAAGATGAAATTTATCCCTCACTATTTTACGCAACTTTCATCATTTTTACCTCACATTAAGTTTAACACCTTAAACTTTAGATTATTATTTTCAACGGGGCTGGTGATGGCGGCCTTTTTTGTACTGGCATTATTAGTGTTAGAGCGTAGTATTCACAGCAGTGCCGAGCAAACCTTGAAAGAAAAATTACAACTTCAAGTGTATGCTTTATTGTCAGTGGCCGAAATGTCGCCAGCGGGTAAATTAGTCATCTCAAAAGAAATAACCGAACCACGTTTATTAAATCCTAGCTCAGGTTTATACGCTGTTATTCGACGCTCCAGCCATAAACTTATTTGGAAATCAAAATCCGCCATTGCAGTTGATGTAAAACCTTTAAACGATTTTGTCGCAGGAAAAGCGATTTTTTTAGAGGATAAGCAAGAACGATTTGTGCTTCATTATGGGTTTATTTGGGATGATAAAAAAAGCCCTCTTAAACGAAAATACGTTATCTCTGTGGCGGAAGATGGTTTTTTTGTAAAACGACAAATTGATCGTTTTCATTCGACTTTAAAAGTATGGTTTTTTTCAGTCGGACTGGTCTTGGTATTGATTCAATTTTTAATTTTACAATGGAGCTTAAAACCCCTGCGGCGCATTGTTAATGACTTAGATGCCGTAGAAAAAGGTAAAAAAAGCCAACTTGATGGTCATTATCCCGAGGAATTATCAGGCTTAACCCATAATTTAAACGCCTTCATTCACACTGAACGCGCGCATTTAGAACGTTACCGAAATACCTTGGCTGATTTATCCCACAGTTTAAAAACGCCTCTCGCCATTCTAAGCAGCGCCGTTGAAACCAATGATATTTCGCATGACAGTATGCAATTACAAATTGAGCGTATGAATGAAATTATTAATTATCAATTGCAAAAAGCCGCCGCGAAAGGTCAGCAAAAACTCACTAGTACCGTTAATCCCCATTTAATTATCCGAAAAATCATCAGCTCCCTTGAAAAAGTTTATTTTGAAAAACACCTCATCTTTGAGTTTATTACCGAAGGTGAACAGCAATTACACTGTGAAGAAGGCGATTTATATGAAATTGCAGGCAATCTATTAGATAATTCGGCAAAATGGTGTCAACGCTTTATTAAAATTCAACTGATTACATTGGCCGTCAGTGATGAATCAAAGTATTCTTTTTTATTGCAAATTGAAGACGATGGCTGTGGAATTCCTGAAAACCAACTTCCTGATATTTTAAAACGTGGGGTACGTGCCGATGAAAACAGTCATGGGCATGGCATTGGTATGGCGGTGGTGTATGAACTGGTCAGTTTATTGGGTGGTGAACTAAAAGGCGATCGTAGTCCTACGCTTGGTGGTATTCGTTGGCAGGTTTATTTGCCCTAAACAATTATCACGCTTTATTCCAGTCTTTAGCCCTAACTCGACCAGTTTGATAATAAATAGAAACAAGCTCTATATAACCTGAGTTCGGGATAAAAAAGTAGGCAACCTCCTTTAAATTTGAAAAAATGTAAAGTTTCTCACACTTACTATTTTTCAAAAAGGTTGCCTGAAATGAGTTTAACACAGCTATTTATGGATGTTGATAACTGGTTCATCCCAAGATGTGAGTAAAGTCGGCTCGAATTTAAGGGGGTGTGCGGGCTTCTGGATTGGGTGATTATTTAACATCTCATGGAGAATGTTTAGAGCATAACTTCTTTTAGGAATGCTATGATCACCCAGTACCCGACAATTAGGTCATTGCCTCTGAGTTTTGCCAGCGCCATGTATCGACCATCATTTCTTCCAGTTCTTTTTCGGTTTCCCAGTTTAATTCTTGTTTCGCCAATGAAGTGCTGGCAATGCAGGTCGCAATATCACCAGAACGTCGTGGTACAATTTTATAAGGGACTTTTTTACCCGATGCAGCTTCAAATGCTTGAATGATCTCTAAAACACTGTAGCCTGTTCCCGTACCTAAATTGTAGACCTTGCAGCCCCCCTTTTCTAAAGGCGCATTACTTAACATTTCAACCGCTTTTACATGGCCTTTGGCTAAATCTACTACATGAATATAATCTCGAATACCTGTGCCATCCGTTGTTGGATAATCGCCGCCAAAAACTGATAGCTCTTTTAATTCGCCTGAGGCAACCTGTGAAACATAAGGAATTAGGTTATTCGGAATGCCATTTGGTTTTTCGCCAATTAAGCCTGATTTATGCGCCCCTGTCGGGTTAAAGTAGCGTAATAAAACAATTTTCCATGTAGAATCATGCTTGGTAAATTGATCTGAAGCCGCATAATCTTGCAAAATTTGTTCAACCATCGCTTTGGTTTGCCCATAAGGGTTGGTCGCTTGAATTGGTAAATCTTCAGTATAAGGAACTTTATCAGAATCCCCATAAACGGTGGCAGAAGAGCTGAACACAATATTTTTAACGTTATACTCTTCCATAACTTCCGTTAAAACCAGTGTTCCGTAAACATTGTTTTGATAATACTTTAACGGCTGTTCACAAGATTCTCCCACAGCTTTTAAGCCTGCGAAGTGAATGACAGCATCAATAGAATGGGATTTAAAAATCGTTTGCAACGCCCATTTATCCCGAATATCATTTTCATAAAAAACCACACTATTTTGGGTGATTTTTTCAATTCTCGCTAACACATCTTTTTGACTGTTGCTTAAATTATCAACAATGATGACATGATAGCCACTGTTTAATAGTTCAACACACGCATGGCTGCCAATATAACCTGTACCACCTGTAACTAAGATTGTTTTTTTCATAAGAGTATCTATATCTATAAAATTAAAAATTTTTTCAAAAACAACCTGAGAGCTTTTAGTTTTTAAGTAAATCAATATTAACGATTGATTCTTTTTGTTGCTCTGCTTCTTGTTTTTTTCGTTTATCACACTTTTCTTCACACGAACATTGACCCGTACCACCACAAGAGCCTTTGATCGCGTTTCGTCCTAAAATAACGCCAATTGCCATTAATCCGACAACAATTAACATAAATACAAATGTTACGATAAAATAAATCATAATTTTTCCTTAAAGAAATGGGCAAACGCATCGGTACTTTTTTCTTTAAAGCCATCTGCGGTTTTAATAATAAACAACGCCGCAATTTGATGTTTTTGGGCTAACTGATAACCTTTGTCGTCGCCTAACACCATCATCGCGGTAGCCAGTGCATCAGCGATCATTGTTGATGAATGTAAAATGGTTACTGAGGCCAATTGATGCACAATAGATTGCCCTGTTCTAGGGTCAATACTATGTGAGTAACGCACACCATCGGCTTCAAAATAATTACGATAATCGCCTGAAGTTGCCATGCTGATGTCCGTTAATGAAATCACTTTTCCGATCACACGTTTTTCAATAATAGGCTTTTCCAGCGCAATTTTCCAGCCTTCGCCCTTAATATTCTGACCTTTTAAGCGAACTTCACCGCCAATTTCCACCATATAGTCATGTATGTCAGCTGCATCAAGCAATAATGCCACTTCATCTACCGCATAACCTTTTGCAATCGCAGATAAATCTAAATAAAGTGCGGGTATATCTTTTTTTATTTGATCGGTTTCAGGGTTTATTGATAAATGTTGATACCCTGTTGTTAATAAAATACGTTTAAGTTGTTGTTTATCAGGCGCGGTGAAACTCATGGGGTCAACACCAAACCCCCATAAATTAACTAAGGTTCCAACTGTCACATCAAAAGCACCTTTCGTTAACTCGCTAATTTGTTGTGCTTGCTTTAAAACCGTTATTAATGATTTAGGAACGCTTTGCCAGTTTGTTTGTGTACTCTTATTAAATAAAGATAGATCTGATTGTGGTTCATAGGTTGATAACTGCCCATTAAGTGCATCTAATCGCTGTTTAATTTGTTTTTTTAGGCGATTTTGATTCAGTGCTACGGGTAATTTCATGGCTTTAATGCTAAAGCTGGTTCCCATAATGCCATCAGAATACAAAAATGGGTAGCGCTTTGATTGATTTTGTGATTCAGTGCAACTAATGAGAAAAAAAACAAATAACCCAACCATAAAAGGCTTGTAACTTATTTGAAACTTCATTGATTAGGAGTGACTTAAGCCATGGTCACTATAGATCACACCTAATTGATCTGGATGTGAAATACAAACCCCCAAATCATTTAAGATGCCATTTTTAACGCTGTAAATCCATCCATGAATTGAGAGGTTAACCTTTTTTCGCCATGCTTTTTGAATAATGGTGGTGTGACACACATTCACTACTTGCTCGATCACATTTTTTTCGCATAATAAACGATAACGATCATTTTTATTTTCGAGTGCATTAATTTCTGCTCGATGGGTTCGATAGACATCTTGAATATGTTGCAACCAATTATCAATTAAGCCATGTTCTTGGTTTTCCATCGCCGCTTTCACACCACCACAACCATAATGCCCGCAAACAATAATGTGTTCCACTTTTAAGACTTCAACCGCATATTGAATCACCGACAAACAATTTAAATCGGTATGTACCACTACGTTGGCAATATTGCGATGAACAAAAATTTCACCAGGGTCAAGCCCGACTACCTGATTCGCCGACACTCGACTATCAGAACAGCCAATCCATAAATATTTTGGGTGTTGCTGTTTATGCAATCGTATAAAAAATTCAGGGTCAGAGGCTCGCATTTTATCTGCCCACGCCTTGTTCTTTCGAAAAAATAATGCCCGAATATCTTCCATTAAATAATACCTCGTTTGTAAATTATGAATGTGGCGGCGAATCTACACCGTAATGGCTTTCAATATAGTTTTCAACCAGCACATGAAATTCTTTAGCAATATTAGTGCCTTTTAGCGTGACTGTTTTTACACCATCTTCATAAACAGGGGCAACAGGAGTCTCACCTGTTCCAGGTAAACTAATCCCTATATTGGCATTTTTACTTTCACCAGGGCCATTCACCACGCAACCCATCACAGCGACTTCCATTTCTTCAACCCCTTTATACTTATGTTTCCATTCTGGCATTTTTTCACGCAGAAAATTTTGTATTTCTAACGCCAGTTTTTGAAAATAATCACTCGAGGTTCGACCACAACCAGGACATGCAATCACCATGGGTACAAAAGCCCGAAATCCCATGGTTTGTAAAATTTCTTGTGCTACTACTACTTCTTTAACTCGTGTACCATTAGGTTCTGGTGTCAGTGAAATTCGGATGGTATCGCCAATGCCTTGCTGCATTAAAACCGATAACGCCGCCGAAGAGGCGACAATGCCTTTTGATCCCATTCCAGCTTCAGTTAGCCCTAAATGCAACGCATAATCACAACGCATGGATAAGTCTTGATAAATTTGGATTAATTCTTGTACATTACTGATTTTACACGACAAAATAATTTTATCTTTTCCTAAACCAATCGCTTCTGCACGAGTCGCACTTTCAAGTGCTGATAAAATAATCGCTTCACGGGTGACAGCTTCCAAGCTTACAGGTTTAGATTTTGCTCGGTTTCCATCTAATAACCGTGTTAAAACCGACTGGTCTAAACTCCCACCATTCACACCAATTCGCACGGGCTTATCATAGCGGCAAGCTAATTCAATCATTTGTTGAAATTGAGGATCACGACTTTTACCACGTCCCACATTTCCAGGGTTAATCCGATATTTTGCTAACGCCATCGCGCAATCAGGGTATTTATCTAATAATTTATGTCCATTAAAATGAAAATCCCCTATAATCGGCACTGAACAATTTTGTTGATCTAAACGATTCTTAATATCAACCACGGCTTTGGCGGCGGCTTCAGAATTAACCGTAATTCGGACTAACTCAGAACCTGCGGTGGCTAATTCAATAATTTGTTGTACGGTGGCTTTCACATTGACCGTATCGGTATTGGTCATAGATTGTACGACAATAGGCGCATCTCCACCGACCGCAACATGGCCGATTAAAACCTGCTGAGTTTTTTTTCTTGTACTTATGGACATAATAAAAAAATCTTTGTTGGAAAAATTGAAATAACTGAAAGTATATTAACGCGTCGAAATTATACTCCATACAGGATAGGCAATAGAGTTATTAATTGTGCGAATAAATTATTTTTCTGATATCCACATAGAATTTGGGGCATTAAAACGCCCTACTACAAATGCCGACCTTGTGATTGCCGCAGGCGATATTGGTATTAAAAGCCAAGGTATAAATTGGCTAAAAGCACTGAATAAACCTGTTATTTATGTTGCGGGAAATCATGAATTTTATACCCACGAGTACAATAACACCTTGCAAATGTTTCGAGATCATTGCGCCAATAGTAACATCTATTTTTTAGAACGAGATGCGATTGTAATTGGAAACATCCGTTTTTTAGGCTGTACTCTGTGGACAGATTTATTTAAGGAAGGACAGGAGAAAGCGCAGGAAATCAGCACCCGATTGAATGATTTTAAATATATCAATTATCAAGAAAGTCCTTTTAATAAAAAAAACTTTACGCTGTTACATAAATCGTCTGTTTTATGGCTAGAAAAAAAATTAAACGAGCCTTTTGATGGGAAAACAGTGGTCGTTACCCATCACGCACCATTATGGAAAAGCTGGAATGAGCCTGATAACATACTAAAAAGACTTGCTTATTGTAATAACTTAGAGACGTTAATTGAAAAACATGACATTGATATTTGGTTTCATGGCCATATCCATAATTCCAATGATTATACGATTTCAGGCACGCGCATTGTAAGCAATACACGTGGTTATAAAGGCCACCGAGAAGTTAAAGGTTTTAATAAAAATAAAATTATTGAGCTGTAGAAATAATATTAGCGATATTTAGTATCCACAATGCCTGATAAAAGCTTCATCGCAGACTTCATCCCTTCTGCAAGATAATAATGAATATCTTCCATCGTGATCTCTGCATCCGATTTCCCTGCTGCCCAATTTGCAATGATTGCAATTGAGGCATAATCTAAATTTAATTCTCGCGCAAGCGCTGCTTCTGGCATACCCGTCATACCGACTATATCACAGCCATCACGGCCCATTCTTAAAATTTCTGAGGCGGATTCTAATCGTGGTCCTTGTGTACAACCATAAGTTCCAGTCGGGATGATTTTTATTTTTTTCTTTTTAGCAAGCTTAATTAACGTACGTCGAAGCGAGGGAGTATAAGGGTGTGTAAAATCAATGTGTGTCACTTCTTTTAAATTTTTAACGAAAAAAGTATGTTTTCGAGCATAAGTGTAATCAATAATTTGATCGGGAATAACGATACGCATGGGCTTCATAGATTTACTAATCCCCCCCACCGCAACCACAGAAATAATTTCATCAACCCCTAATTTTTTTAATCCCCAAATATTAGCTCGGTAATTAATTTCATGCGGTGGAATTCTATGGGGTTTCCCATGTCGTGCTAAAAAAATAATTTTTTCACCCTTAAATTTTCCGATCACAAATGGGGCTGAAGGCGCACCAAAAGGGGTTTTAATTGTTTTTTCTTTGATAAATTCCAACCCATTTAATTGGGTTAAACCTGTTCCACCAATAATACCTAAACTCATTCTTTTTTCCTATTCACACGCATAAATGCCCGTGGCATTGCGTAAATAACCTTTATAATCCATCCCATAGCCAAACAAATAATAGTCCTCGGTTTCAAGGGCTATAAAATCTGCCATGATCGGTTTTTTTTGCTGTAATTTTTTATTAATTAAAACCGCGCTGTAAATGGAACCCGCACCTTGTTTTTGACAATAGTCATAAAGCGCCTCCAAAGTGAAGCCTTCATCCAATATATCATCAACAAGTAATATTGTTCGCCCTTCTAATGAGCTAACAGGTTTTGACAACCATTTTATTTCACCGCCTGAAGTTTGATTACGATAACGACTGGCGTTAATAGCATCCAAAGTGAGGGGGAATTTTAAATAACTTAGCAATCGACCTGTTGTAATTAATCCGCCATTCATCACACACAGCACCAGAGGATCACGGTCTGCAAGTGATAGGCTGATTTTATTAGCCATTTTTTTTATTGCGCTTTCAATCTCCTTTTCATTATAAAGTAATCGCGCCGACGCTTGTATTTTTTTAATTTCATCCAACATCACATAATTGTCCAATTTGGGCAGAAAGTTGCTGCCAATCGTCTGAATTTAATAAGGCTTGTCGGCTTATTTGAGGTCGCCCTTGCATCGCCAACAAACGGCGCTCACTTTTTTCATTAATACGTTCAATCGGTAACGCTTCTAATACCTCAATCGCCGCATTAGGGTTATTACACACCAAGACCATATCACACCCTGCATTCAATGCTTGGCGTGCTCTTTCTGAAAAAGAGCCGACGCTCGCAGCCCCTTCCATGCTTAAGTCATCACTAAAAATAACCCCATCAAAGCCTAATTGTGTTCGTAAAACCGTTTGCAACCAAAAAGGTGAAAACCCCGCCGCATTTTTATCCACGCTTGGATAAACAATATGTGCAGGCATGATCGCCTCTAACCCTTTATCAATCAAAGCTTTAAAGGGGATTAAGTCTTGTGCTTCAATGGCCTTAAAGTCACGCTCATCAATTGGCAATGCTAAATGCGAATCTGCTCGCACCGCTCCATGCCCTGGAAAATGTTTCCCTGTGGATGCCATACCTGCTTTTCGCATCCCTTGACTAAAAAGTGCCGCCAAACTTGCTGCTTGATTCGCATCTGAAGAAAAAGAACGATCACCAATAATAGTACTAATGCCACAATCCACATCCAAAACAGGGGCGAAACTAAAATCAATGCCAACGCTTAATAACTCGGTTGACATTAATTCGCCTGCTTTTTCAGCTAAACTAGGATTGTCTTTAAATTTTGCCACCGCAGGTAACCGTGTAAAGCCTGATTTAAACCGCTGAACCCGTCCACCTTCTTGATCAACCGCAATTAAAATAGTGCCATTACGGGCTTTACGAATATCTTTAATCAACGCTATGACCTGCATTGGATCTTGGTAATTTCGAGCAAATAAAATTACAGCGCCTGTATTCGGATGTTGAATTTTTTCTTTTTCAAAGGCGGTTAATGTCAAGCCTTCGACATCAATCATGACAGAACCAATTGGCATATTTTGTGACATAAAACCTTAAATATTCTTGCGAGGTTAATCCATCCATAATACAGATCAGATTTAAAAATTGAAAGCGCTATTTTTTTAAAATTTGATAAACTAATCTCGATATGCCTCTCTTCTAACTTTAAGCCTCATTTTACATGCGCCCTCAATTTATTCATCTACGTTTACATACCGAATTCTCCCTTGTAGACGGTATTGTACGTATAAAGCCGCTGATTCAACGTCTTAGTGAACTCAAAATGCCTGCGATCGCTGTCACTGAGCAAAACAATTTATTTTCATTGGTGAAATTTTACCAAGCCACCTCCAATACAGGTATCAAAGCGATTATCGGAAGTGATGTCTACATCACAAATCCAGAAAATATTCATCAACCTTTTCACCTGACTTTACTCGTTAATAACCCACAGGGATACATCACCTTAACCGAACTAATTTCTAAAGCTTATCAACAGGGTCAACATTTAGGGGTTCCCTTATTAAAGGAAGCGTGGTTATTGGAAAACCACCAAGGCTTAATCGCTTTATCAGGGGCAATGGACGGTGATATTGGCCAAGCGTTGGTGAGTGAAAATTATGCGTTAGCATGGCAACAGGCTCAAAAATGGGCAACAATATTTAAAGATTGTTTTTATTTAGAATTACAACGCATTGGCAAAGCCAACGAAGCCGATTACATTCAAGCCGCTATTCGTTTAGCCATTGATTTAGACTTGCCTGTTGTCGCCACTAATAATGTACGCTTTCTTCATCAAGACGATTTTGATGCCCATGAAGTTCGGGTGTGTATTAATCAAGGACGGGTGATGGATGATGAGCGCCGCCCTAAAAATTACACCAATCAACAATATTTACGCAGTACCGAGGAAATGTTGGATTTATTTGCTGATATTCCTGAAGCCTTAGAAAATAGTGTTGAAATTGCCAAGCGTTGTAATTTAGGACTGACCTTAGGTGAAAATTATTTACCCGATTTTCCCGTACCAACGGGTATGACTTTAGAAGGTGTTTTTCGTCAAGCTTCCAAAGAAGGGCTCGAAAAGCGCTTGCAAGAATACCCTCCGATTGGCTCAGGTTCGTTTATTCAAAACCGTCAAGCTTATGACGCACGATTAACATTAGAACTGGATGTGATTTGTCAAATGGGCTTCCCTGGGTATTTCATGATTGTGGCCGATTTTATTCAATGGGCAAAAAATCAACAGATTCCCGTCGGGCCAGG
>JAGLBU010000107.1 GCA_023146575.1 Methylococcales bacterium | reverse complement strand
CCTTTTACAGGACGGGTAATTTTTCCATTTTCAATTAAATACGCTTCCGTGGTTGAGAAAACAAATTTTCCAGAGGTAATATCCACCTGACCTCCCCCAAAATTTTTGGCATATAAGCCCTTTTTAACCGAAGCAATAATTTCATCAGGTTCTGACTTCCCTGCCAACATATAAGTATTGGTCATTCGAGGCATGGGCAAATAGGCGTAGGATTCACGTCGTCCATTGCCCGTTAATTGATCCTTCATTAAACCTGCATTTAATTTATCCTGCATATAACCCTTTAAAATTCCTTTTTCAATCAATACGGTATTTTCAGTCGGAGTGCCTTCATCATCAATACTCAATGAGCCACGTCGGTTTTCTAACGTACCATCATCAACAATCGTGCATAAATCCGATGCCACGTGCGTACCAATTTTTCCACTAAAAGCGGACGTACCTTTGCGGTTGAAATCACCTTCTAATCCATGTCCAATGGCTTCATGCAATAAAATACCTGGCCAACCAGAGCCTAGTACCACGGTCATATTGCCAGCAGGGGCATCAACCGCTTCTAAATTAACTAAGGCTTGCCGAACCGCCTCACGACCATAATTTAACGCACGTTCTTCATGCATAAAATAATGATAATCCGTGCGTGATCCTCCCCCCATACTGCCTTGTTCTCGTTGCCCATTTTCTTCAACAATCACTGTCACATTCATACGCACAAGGGGACGGATATCCGCCACTAAAGAGCCATCTTGCATGGCAATTAAAACGTGTTCATACACCCCAGAAAGGCTAACAATCACCTCTTCTACACGGGAATCCACTTTTCGGGTTTCACGATCAACTTTTTGTAATAAATCAATTTTCTCAGGGTCTGAAAAAACACTCAATGGATTATTATGAGGATAAACATGTCGCCATGTTGAGGAAGATTTTAAATTTGATTGGGCATGTTGTCCTTGGCGTACAATGGCTTTCACATTATTGGTTGCCTCTAACAGCGTAGATAATTCGATTTTATCGCTGTAGGCAAAGCCTGTTTTATCACCTGAAACCGCTCGAATTCCAGCCCCTTGTTCGATATTATAACTGCCTTCTTTAATGATTCCAGATTCCAATACCCATGATTCATAATGACTGGATTGAAAATAAATATCCGCCATATCGACTTTGGCAGAGAGCAGTTGGTTCATGATTTTCTCAAGGTGTAACTCGTTTAATCCGCTTGGAGAAAATAGCACATCTTTTGCGCGTTGTAATAGTTCAGTAGACATAAGGCATTTTTAAATTAAAAGGTTAGAGTTTGATTTTCGCTCTTAATTTTAATTCATTTAGTTGTTGTCGGAGGGAAAAAAATAAAAAATTGTGATTAAGGCCAAATTCCACGTAGGAGCGTCGCATCTGCTACCCGTTTAATCGCAATCACTAATGCGATGGTTCTAAAATCAGGCTCCGAATTTTTCGTCAAGGTATCGCCAGAAGACAGTGAATTATTTTGCCAGTAATCAAACACTAAATCCACGGCGGTCGCCATTTTCTTTTGTAACTTTTCGTTCACGACTTCATCTGCCCATTGCTCATTAGAATGATTTTGAACCCACTCAAAATAGCTGACGGTCACCCCACCTGCATTGGCTAAAATATCAGGAATCACATAAATACCTCGACGTTGTAAAATCGCATCGGCAGTAGGTGTGGTTGGGTTATTCGCCGCCTCTACAATTAATTTTGCCTTAATATTTTTCGCATTGGCATGGTGAATTTGAAAGGCGGTTGCGGCTGGAATTAAAATAT
>JAGLBU010000106.1 GCA_023146575.1 Methylococcales bacterium | reverse complement strand
ACACGGGTATTTTTAAGGTCTAAAATAGTAGGAATTAAGGCTTTGGATAAAAATTGTTGGGTGGCAAATAAACAGCCTTTCCCTGTCGCCTCTAATCGCCCCAGTGAACCGCCTAAGCCAGTCGGTTTACCTGTCACCACAGGGTAATTATTTTTTTCAGGATTTAAGCCCTGATAGGTATCATAAATCCATGCCATTGTTTGTTCATTGGTGTACATATCGGGTGCGGGAATATCCGATTGAGGCCCTATAATTTTTGACAATTCAAAGGTAAATCGTCGGGTAATGCGTTCTAATTCATTTTGACTCAATACTTTGGTATTACAAACCACGCCCCCTTTTGCGCCCCCAAAAGGAATACCCACTAAGGCACATTTCCATGTCATTAACTTTGCCAAAGAGGTTACTTCGGCTTGATTAACCTCAGGATGGTATCGAATTCCACCTTTACTAGGGCCAAAAATACGATTATGAATCACTCGAAAACATTGAATGGTTTCAATCCTTCCATCATCCATTTCCACAGGAAAGTTAATAATATGCGTTTGATTAGGATACTTTAAATACTCAATCAAACCTGTTTTTAACCCCGTTATATAAGCAGTGGCTTTATTAAATTGTTGTTCACTAATAGCAACAGGATCAAAGGTTTCGGTTTTCATGATGGCTTTCCTAATATTGAAATAACTCAGCGTAGAATACTATGGCTTAATCTTAAGGCTACGTTGTTTTTTAATCGACTCACTTTGCATACTTTTTGACGCTCGGTTACGTTTAATCGCTTGTGAATTTTCTGAACCTTCAAAGGCATCATCAATTTCATCAGATATTTTTTGTAATTCGGCTTTATTTTTAGCATCATTTAAGACAACGCCGCCTTCTTTTTCAGCCTTTTTAAGTGCATCCTTATAGGCTTCTAAAGATTTTTTCGCTTTTGATTTATCGCCTATTTTAATTGAATGACTGACCGATTTATTCATAATGCCCGCGTTATTGGTAATCCACGATTTTTTATAAACCTTTTTATTAATCGAGTTCACCATTTCATGACGACGACTTGGCTCAACAACGGTAATATCCAGTTTTTTATCACTCGAAAGAAGTGATTTAAAGTGTTGCTCATTCGATTGATAATTTAATTCCATAGTCCCTAATGCCATCACCCCAAGATTATGTACAGGGACATTAAAGCTAATCACAAAATGTTTATCGCTATTATTTAAAATCTGCCCTGTAGTGACACGAACGGTATTGTCATCTATTTTAGTAAGAGGATAACCGCTGGCATCAATTACACTCATACCTTTCCCTAATTTAATATCAAGGGTACTGCCTGTGGCAAAAATAGTGCGAGTATCTTTTAAATCTTTTTCTAAAATTTCACCCAAGCCTGAGAGATTTTCAAGGTAGGAATAATTACCCATACCATAATCCGCCAAACTTGCTAATAAGCCTTCGTTAAACCCTAAGCCCATACCAATAGTGGAAACAACCGCCCCTTTTTCAGTAATTTGAGTGACAATTTTAGCCAATTCATTTGGGTCTTTAATCCCTTGATTTACCTGCCCATCAGATAAGATGAGGATTTTTTTTAAATGTTTTTTTTCATTTGCACTTATTAATATAAACGCCTCCAACAGACCTCTTCCCATATTAGTAGAACCATCTATGGGAATGTTTTTAACCACGGTGTTTAAAAGATCGCGCGTATCCGTATTTAAATTGACAAATTTTGAATGGACTAAAGCATCACTTGAAAATGAAATTAATGAAAAACGATCTTGCGGGTGTAATCGCGCTAATACATCGTGAATCGCTTTTTTGGCAAACACCATTTTTTTATCAGCCGTCATTGAACCACTGCGGTCTAAAACGATCATCATATCAGTTGCGCGTGCAGCCGTTTTTTCCCGAATTTTTTTAGGCCCTTTGATAACCACATCAAGATAAACCACATTAGAACCTTTTTGAACCAACTTGGTTTGCGAAAGTTCTCCTGTTATTTTAATAGGCGTTCCTGCGTAGACTGCAATATTAAAACTTAATAAAAAACCGACCATTAGATAATGAAAAAAAGACATATTAAACTCCAAAATAAAAAGGAAACTATCTCTTCATCATAGTGTAAAAACGGCGGTTATTTTGCTTAAAAAATATTTTATTTACGAGTCATTTTCATTACTGCATCACAAATATAAAAAATACACTGATTATTTATTGAGCATAGTTCCATAATTAAGACGAAAGCTTGTAACCCCCCATTCATAAAAAAACAGCAAGTACCGCTCAATTTATTTTTATATAAGGTAGATTTAACTGTGAGACCCAAAGAATTCATTAGCACCAGTGTGATTATTAGCAGTGTCTTAGCACTTTATTTTTATGCTCATAATGCCGCCCCCCCTTCTGAAAACAGAGACGATCAACCCATTGAAAAATTAACCCCATTTGATCCTCT
>JAGLBU010000105.1 GCA_023146575.1 Methylococcales bacterium | reverse complement strand
ACTGGCGCAAGTTCTGGCATTGGTCGAAAAATCGCTGAATTACTATTAATGCAAGGCCATGTAGTGATTGGTCTTTCGCGTGATTGTCATCAGTTTACCACCTATCACCCTAATTTTATTTCTGAAAATATCAGCCTAGAAGACTTAACCTCGCTCCCTGAAAAAATTAAAACACTGGTTACAAAATATGTCGAGATTGATACCATTGTGTTTGCCGCAGGTTATGGGCGCTTTTGTTCTTTAGAAGAATTTTCCTTTACACAAATTGAAGCCTTAATGAATGTAAATTTCACCAGTCAGGTTTTTTTAACGCGGGCTTTTTTACCTCAATTAAAACAAAAAAAACGGGCAGATTTAGTTTATATCGGTTCAGAAGCCGCCTTGCAAGGGTCTCAAAAAGGCACGATTTATTGTGCCAGTAAATTTGCACTACGTGGTTTCACTCAAGCCTTGCGCCAAGAATGCTCTAAAAGTCATCTTAAAGTCAGCTTGATTAACCCTGGTATGGTACAAACCGCTTTTTTTGATCAATTGAATTTTGAGGCAGGTCCAAAACCTGAACAACATTTACACCCAAATGATGTCGCAAAAGCGGTCAATTTTGTACTCAATTCTGAACCTTATTGTGTGATTGATGAACTTAATCTTAGCCCCTTACAGAGAGTGGTGCATTTTAAAAAATAATCTTCAAGTAGCTATTTTCCTGCATCACAGTTGATTTTTAACAGCCAAACTAATAATATTTACCGCATTATTATAAAAATAAATGAGGTTAAAATGTCCGATTGGATAGATGTGACTGCAGAAAATGCACTCGCAAATGGAGAGAATATTGTTATTGATATTAATGGGGTCGATGTGGCGATTTTTAAAATTGCGGGGCGCTTTTTTGCCATTGAAGATACCTGTAGCCATGACGGTGCTGAGATTGCCAGCGGACAAGTAGATGGGGATGAAATTATTTGTCCACGGCATGGCGCTCGATTTTGTATTAAAACGGGTCGTGTAAAATCAGCGCCTGCCTATGAGGATGTTGATTGCTTTCCTGTGCAAGTCGTCAATGGGCGCGTACAAGTAAGAGACAATCACTGGCAATAGTTTAGGCTTATTTCAGGTCGGTGGTCGGCGCTGAAAGAACTTTATCACCATGAATATAATGAACCGTTTTATTTTGAATCACGGCGCGATCATTTAAAATTTCTTGATTCCCTCTCTCAATAACAGGATTATCACTCCCCTTATTAACATCCGCGATTAATTTTCCTGTTAAAGTCAATGATGGTGATGCAGTCGTCTTAATATCAAAAAGGTACAAGCCTGTATGCGTCCAATCATAATACGTCCAAGGCGCTGATTTTTCTTTTCTCGAAAGTTTTCGCTGGCTCTCATGTAATTTAATGGGTAACGCCAAGGTATAATGGTTTTCATTGGTTTTGAGCCATGCAAGCCCATGATGATCCGATAAAACCGTGGCTTCAGTTCCGCGTTTTCCTATAACAATGGAGTTGATTTCACCTAGTTTTTCAGCACTTGAAACATCATAGAGCGCCACTTTAACGCCTTGATACCATGCGCCTCTATTATTAACTTGAGATGTATCGGCAACCGCCTCTTTACCAATGCCTAAAAGAAAATCATCCCCCACCGCTTGCAGATAATCAGAGTAGCCTGAAATTTCTAACTCGCCTAACACTGTTGGCACTTCAGGTTCTGAAAAATCAATCACAATTAACGGATCTGTCACTCGAAAGGTCACTAAATAACCACGTTTCCCCACAAACCGCGCCGCATAGAGCCTTTCCCCAACTTTGCCTAAGTTATCAATGACGCTGATTTCCTTAAGGGTTTTATTGGTAGGATCTTCTTTTAACACCGTGATTTTAGTTCGTGAATTTCTCTGCCAATTGTTGCCCTGTGAGGTTGCGATGCGTAAATAATCTTGATATTCCCCAAAACGAAACGATTTTTTATCCTGATGCCAGCCAAGATGTCCCTCGACTTGTCCCGAACCGCGATAATCCATCTCCGCCGAATTTAATGAAAATTTATGAATATCCGTCAGCATTTCCTGAGGAGCATCATAAATCAATTCATTTCCTTGTGCACTGTAAGCATAACGACTACTGGCAAAATAAAGTGAAGCGGTTGAGGCGTAAAAAGTATCTAATTCACCCGCAATACAAATGCTTTTATACTCACGAGGATTTTGTACAGGAATCGCCGTCACCACACTTAAAA
>JAGLBU010000104.1 GCA_023146575.1 Methylococcales bacterium | reverse complement strand
AGCCCTTGTTCAAAATCGTCTTTTTTCGCTTCAACGACACACAATAAAGGTGCTTGGTACACTTTACCTTGTTGGGCAATTAAATAATCAACAACCCCTGTCAAAAATTCAGTTTTTAGTGGCGCTTCTTTCCAAATTTTTAACTGCGAAAATTCATCAATCGCTTCTAATAAAATCGCATCAATTAATAATGACTTAGCCGATTCTGAAAGCGATAAATCAAAATGTGATTTTAATTTTTTAACGGTTTCTAAATAATAAGATGAAGGCTGTTTTTGAGTAAACTCAACCTGCCATTCTTTTAACTGATTAATCCCAACAACATTTAAGGCATTGCGTAAATTAATCTGTGAAAAACGTTGTTTCTTTTGCATAACGAGTCAATTTTGTACAGGATAAAATTTTAAAAAATGGAAGTCAGCGATGAACTAATTTTAAGTGAGTATTTAAATTTAAACAAGTCAAGAATAGATTGTTTGAGCCATAGCACATGCTAGCTTTGCTTCAGTTAAAACGTATCACCTTGATGCAAACAGCCCTGACGTTTAGCAATAAAATCACTTTCCCTGTGTTTATAAGGTCTTTTTTAGAAAATTGTGTTTAGATTAGAAGGCGACGGTTGCGTGAGCTGGAACATTTATTATAGGGTCGGGTTTGTAAAGCTCGCCTTCGCTCATTAGTTCGAGTCACACTTTAGCTAAAATATAAAGGGGTTTATTGATCTCAAGCTTAATTTAATTTATCGTCTATGTTTTACATGATTGGAATAAAGGGAAAGGAAAATGAATAAATATTTATTCGCGCTATCGTTACTGGTTTTTTCCAGCATTAGTGGAGCGGCGACGGGGCTTAATTGTTTAGAAGTGGATAAAATGGGCAGTGGTGAAGTTAAGGTCTGTGCTATTCAAAGTGATCGAGATTTGAATGATTTTTATCAGCAGCTTTTAAAAAAGCTTGATAAACAAAAGGTGAGCTTTTTGAGAGAAGCGCAACGAGCATGGCTTGAATTTCGTGCGGCGCAATGTAATATGAAATCGTTGAATACGACAAATGAAAAGATTACAAAAGATCGCTGTGAAATTAAAATAACCGAAATACGTGCCAGAGAACTTGAGGATATGCTCTCTAAAATACACTAAAAATAATATTATCATTTTACCCATCGTGGTGTGGATGGGTAAAATGAACTTTTATCGTAAGTAGTTTTAAAAATTATCACCATCTAAGAGATTACCCAAGCCGCCTAATACCGAGCCTTCGCCCTGACTACCACCGCGTTGAGGTGCAGCCGATAGCATCCGCCCTGCAAGTCGTGAAAAAGGTAAGCTTTGAAGCCACACAGTACCAGGGCCTTTAAGGGTTGCAAAGAAAAGCCCTTCGCCGCCAAATAACATGGTCTTAACCCCTCCTGCTTGTTGAATATCATATTCCACGGTTTGAGTTAATGCCGCTAAACAGCCTGTATCAACATGCAAGATTTCCCCAGCGCTTAGTTCTATTTTACGCAAGGTGCCGCCCATATGAACAAAAACCCAGCCATCACCTTCGAGCTTTTGCATGATGAAACCTTCACCTCCAAATAATCCTGTTAATATTTTACGCTGAAATTGTATGCCGATTTGCACCCCTTTTGCCGCCGCTAAAAAACTGTCTTTTTGACAAATTAATTTGCCATCATAATCTTTAAGATTTAAGGCTAAAATAGTCCCAGGGAATGGGGCGGCAAAAGCCACTCGACCTTTACCATCACTTTGCTGAGTAAAAACGGTGGTAAATAAACTTTCATTGGTTAACAAACGTTTACCTGCGCCTAAAAGCTTGCCCATAAAGCTTTCATCACCCTTATTTGAGCCATCACCAAAAATAGTTTCCATCTCAACGTGTGAGGTTTTATACATCATCGCCCCTGCTTCTGCGACCGCACTTTCTTCTGGATCGAGTTCAATTTCAACAAACTG
>JAGLBU010000103.1 GCA_023146575.1 Methylococcales bacterium | reverse complement strand
AGTCTTTGGTAAGTTGCATCAATAGCGGTTTGTTGAATATCAAAACTATAAACACACCCTAACGCTGAAACCTGCCTGCTTAAAAATAAACTATCATAGCCATTGCCACAGGTTGCATCAATCACCCTAGCCTTTTTCGTCAGAAAACTTTCCAAAATTTCATGCGCTTGTTGCGATAACGATAACCGTTTTACCCCAGTCATTTTAAATCAGTCACCTGTGAAATAATTAACCTTTCTTGTTTAATATTTAACGAATACTCCCCTAATAATAATGCTTGTAATTCCTTGCCGACCATTCCAAAACGCCAGCCTTTTAAAACCTCACAACCTTCCTCTTTAAATAATAACTTTTCCAATTCTTTACGTGACGCTAATAAATTTGGGTTAATTGAATTTTCATCCGCACGAATTCTGACAATCGCAAATAATACATCTAATAAGGCTTCTTGTTGCTGAGTTTTTTTAACGCTTTTATCATCATTTTTTAAAGGGCTGGTATTTTTTTGTTTAGCTTCTGTAATCAATCGACATAACGATTTTCCATGACGACGCACTAAATTGTCATTAATCTGGCGCACACTTGATAATTCTTTAACCGTTGACGGTTGTAATTTGGCTAATTCAATAATTAAATCATCCCGAATCAACCAATTTCGAGGTTTGTTTTCAGACCGTGCCAACTGTTCTCGCCATTGGGTTAAACTTTGTACAATCGACAATTGTTTCCCCGTCAGTTTCTTTTTACCTTTAATACGTTGCCACGCATTTTCAGGTCTCACCTCATAAATATCTAAATTATAAAGCGCTTTAAAATCAGCCTCTAACCATTCAAAGCGGTCTAACTCCATCAATTTAGCCTGCATAATTTCATAAATTTGGCATAAATAAATCACATCATCGGCCGCATATTGTATTTGCTCAGGGCTTAAAGGACGTACACTCCAGTCAGTACGCGTATACGCCTTACTCAAATTAACATTTAGAAATGTCGATACCAACATTGCATAACCTGGATTATCTTGTATCCCCAATAAAGGCGCTGCAATCTGAGTATCAAACACGGGTTTAGGCACATTGCCTGTCAGTTGATAAAAAATTTCCAAATCTTGGCGACAGGAATGAAAGACTTTAATAATTTTAGGATTCGCAATGACCTCAAATAAATTATTTAATTGCTTAAAAGCTAAAGGATCAATGCACGCGACCCATTCAGGGGTGGCGATTTGTAATAGGCAAAATTTTGGATAGTAGGTTTTTTCGCGTAAAAACTCAGTATCCAAGGCAATCCACGGCGCAACCGCAATTTTTTGGCACAGCTGTTCAAGCTGTTCAGGGGTATCTATATATTGAATCGTTGTCATAAATGCGTATTGTATTAAAAATATGGGATAATTAGCGCTCTATTCAATTTTTTAAGTTCAATTGATGCTGTCACAAGTCATTCCTAAAACCCAATTATCGGTTCGAGAAAACTTACACTGGTTATTTGTACTTAGAAATTTGATGATAATGAGTGAGATGGGAATTTTATTTCTTGCTATTTTTGGCTTCGGACTAAAATTACCACAAACCGAACTGTTATTCGTTATTTTATCCATCATCACCGTAAATATTTACACATGGCTGCGCTTAAAGACCAATGAAAATGTCAGCGAATTAGAGATATTTTCCCATCTTATTATAGATGTCTGTGGTATCGCCAGCCTATTGTATCTAACGGGCGGCGCTTCCAACCCTATTATCTGGGTTTTTCTATTACCCCTTATTGTAACAGGTATTTTATTACCACAAACGTATGCGTGGTATATGGTGATACTCACCTCCTCCGCCTATACCATTTTAATTGCTTACAATGTCCCTTTACCTGTTTTAGAACCCAATATCAGCGACCCAAAACTAATCTCATCCGATGTTTTACACCAACTTCATTTAATGAGTAATCAAAAATATTTTAGTTTACATATTTTTGGCATGTGGTCAGGCTTTGTTTTTAGCGCAGGACTGGTGGCTTATTTTGTGGTGGAGCTTTCAAAAACCGTTAGAGATCAAGAACGAACCCTCGCTGAGGCGCGTGAAAATGAACTTCGAAATGAGCGCGTAGTCTCTCTAGCAACGCTTGCCGCCAGTGCCGCCCACGATATGGGGACACCTCTTGGAACCATGGCGATTATTACCCATGAAGTCTTACAAGATTATCCTGAGAAAGCATCCCCTGATTTACACGAAAAAATGCAAATTTTAGAACAACAAATTAGCCGTTGTAAATCTGCCTTATCCCTTATGTCCGAATCAGGGGGCGAAATGCGCGCAGAATCAGGTACTATCATGAATTTAGTCGCTTATATCGACGAAGTATTATTACAATGGCGTACCCATAACCCCAACACAAAAATTTCTTTAGTGGTCAAACCCAGTATTCACCCACCCTCTAACTTGATTGCCGAACGCACTCTGACTCATTCGATCATCAATATATTAAACAATGCCGCCGAAGCTACCATGGTGGATAAAGGTATTGAACTGCATACCTATTGGGATAATCAAGAAGTAAACTTTGAAGTCCGTGATTTTGGGAAAGGTCTCCCTCAGACACTGCTTCAATACGAAGGCTTAGAACCTATGGAAAGTCGAAAACAACAAGGCTTAGGCGTAGGCTTATTTCTAGCCTGTACGACCATTAAACAACTCAATGGTCGCATTGAATTTTACAACCACCCAAAAACAGGCGGCGGATGCGTCAGAATCAGCTTACCACTCATCCCTAACGAGAAAATAAATGACTGAACCCGATAGCCCTCACTTATTGCTAGTCGATGATGATGAAACCTTTTGCACCGTCCTAAAGTCCGCACTTAAAAAACGTGGCTTTGATGTCAGCGTTGCCAACGACATAAAACACGGATTGATTTTAGCCGAAGAAACTGAACCAGAATATGCAGTGATTGATTTACGAATTGGGCATGATTCAGGCTTAGAAATGGTCAAAAAATTGATTTCATTAGATAATAACAGTCGCATCATCATGTTAACAGGCTTTGCTAGCATTGCCACTGCCGTAGAAGCCATAAAACTCGGCGCAATTCATTACTTAACCAAACCTGCAAACGCCGATGAAATTGTCAGAGCCCTACATAAAAATCAAGGCGATTCCTCGGTTGAAATAAAAGAAAACCCATTATCAGTCAAGCGTTTAGAGTGGGAACATCTTCAAACTGTTTTAATGCAACACCATGGCAACATTTCCGCCGCCGCACGCGCCTTAAAAATGCACCGCCGTACCTTGCAGAGAAAACTGGATAAACGCCCTGTTAAAGAATAAAAAATAACCTACTTTTTTCGGTATAATAATCGCTCACAACGTCCCCGTGGCACAATTGGATAGCGCAGCCCCCTCCTAAGGGGCAGGTTACAGGTTCGACTCCTGTCGGGGACACTATTAAATCAATGACTTATAGCATTTCTAATCGTTACTTTTTAAAGTTGTGTCTAATTTGTACCCTAAATATTCTTAATTTTATAAATCGAGCTTATATTGTCAAAACAACAGGGCGATTATTGTTAGGAAAATTATTAGGGTCAATGTCTTTTGCGTGTCTAATTCCTAGCGTGCAGGAATTGACAAAAATAGTCCCCTCTTTTTCTGTAACCCCATAGGCTTCATGAATATGACCACAGGCATGAATTTTAGGTTTAATTTTTTGTACGGTTTTTAATAAATCTTCACAGCCGACATTGATGCCCCGATGAACCACGTCTAAAATCCCAAAAACAGGTCCATGTGTCAGTAAGAGGTCGGTATCATCGGGGATTAACTGCCAATGTTTTTCAATATCCGCCCCTCGCTCTCGATTAAACGACCAATTATAAAAGGCAGGCTGAATGGGCGATCCCCATATTTTTAAGCCATTAATTTCAATTCCAGAATCGTTTAAATAAATAATACCGTGATCCTTTAAAATTTTTTCGGCTTGATTTTTTTCATCATTTTCAAAACAGGCATCATGATTACCCGCGATTGCAATTTTATATTTAAAATCTTGTGCCGCCATAAAATGCGCAAAGCTTTGAGTATCTTCTAAACTGCCATAGCGCGTAAAATCACCGCAATGTATTAAAATATCGCCCGCCCCTAGCGTTAACGTATCATGATAAGAATGGGTATCTGAAATAAACGTTAACGTCGTCATACGGATAATTCTCTTTTTATGAGCAGGTTGTTAACGGGTTACTGCATTGGTTTTTAGCGGCTAGCCAGCCCTTTATCGCTTTTTTGGCTTTTTTAACCGTGACTTTTAACCAGCCAGAACGACAATCAAGTATGTTGGTTATCTTGGGGAGCGGTTCGTTTTTATCGGTATGAAAAATTTGTATTTTTTTAGGGGTGTTAACAGGAGCTTGGTATAAAGAAATATCACGATCCCCTTGTTGTATACGAAAATCAACCGTCAGCATACTACCATGTACCCAACCATTAGAAGGCATATCAAACTCAGTTCCTGCATCTAAAATTTCAATTTCTTGAATTTTCATCCAACCTTGTTTCGCATCCACAATTTTTACAGTTACCCCCGATGCATCGTGCGTTGGAATGATGCCTAATATTTTTCCTTTCGGGCTGGCTCTTACATTTAATCCCGCTGGGTCTGGGTCTGTGACATAGGCATACACCGCACAGTTCCCTGCAAAAATAAACGGGGTGTAAAATAATAGCATCAAAAAAAATATTTTAAAGGGCATCAGAACGCCTTATGAATCAAGAAATTTACGACGTAGCCAATAATCCATACTGACATAACGACCCGCGCCCATGAAAAATAATACTAATAACATTATGAAATAGGTGGCTGAAAACTCAACCCCGTTATTTAACATCACAAGATTACCATTTTCAGTTAGCCAATCATAATTACCATATTGCTTGAGAATGTCTTTGGCTTTATCCAAACGCTCAATGGCGGCTATGGATCGGTCAGTTGCAAAAACACCACTGCCCGTAGCGATTGCGAGCCAGCCATTTTGAAGATGCACCGTAATACCTGCCACCATCATAGTTATCATTAAAGGTATGGAAATTAAACGAACGCCTACCCCAAAAAATAAAAAAATAGCGCCAAAAAATTCGACCCCTGCCACTAAAAAAACCAATAAATAGGGAAACGGTAATCCTAATCCCCAGTCTTCATTTCCAAACCAATCAACGGTACTGCTAAAGCTTGAAAATTTTTGCGTGCCTGCCATCCAAAAAATAGGGACTAAGTATAATCGCACCAATAAGGGTGCTAAAAAATCAAGGCATTGTATTTTGTCGCATAAAAGGGTGGCTATTTC
>JAGLBU010000102.1 GCA_023146575.1 Methylococcales bacterium | reverse complement strand
ATTATTGCCGAAGCGTCCTTACCCCGTTTTTTAGCCGCAGGTGATCAAGCGGAACTAACCTTAGATTTACGCAATCAAAGTGGTGAAACGCAAAACTTAACGCTTAATTTTTCCAGCACTTCCCCTGTCAGATTGATTCATAACACGCCCTTGAATCTAGTCTTAAAAGACAAACAAAAACACGTACTTCGATTACCCATGATTGCAGGCAATACTTTTGGGCAATCACAGATTCAATTGCAACTTAAAAATGCCGATAGCGCCAAAGAAGCGATTGATTTAAAACGGCAATGGTTTTTGGGGGTTCGTCCTGCTTATCCTGCAAAACCATCGGTACAACGGCGTATTATTCATCAAGGCGAATCCGCGCAGGTTCATTCACAAATGGTTGGATTATTAGCCAGTTCTGCCACCGCACAACTCAATATTTCTTCTCAACCGCCGATTGCAATTAAAAGTCATTTAAAACAATTATTGCAATACCCGTATGGCTGTCTTGAGCAAACGATTAGTAGCACCTACCCGTGGCTATCGCTCACAGAAACTACGGCAAAAACATGGGGGTTAGAAAAACTTCAGATACGTCAAAAACCAATTAAAATTCAACATAAAAAAACCTATATTGATCGCGGTATTAGTCGATTAGCAGGGATGCAACGCAGTAATGGCGGTTTTGGCTTATGGTCAAATAATGATCGAGAAGAATATTGGCTCACCGCTTATGCGGTCGATTTTTTATTAGATGCCAAAGACCAAGGCGCGGATGTTCCTCAAGAAATGCTTGAAAAAGCCTTAAAACGTTTGACTGAATATATCAATCAGCGCAGTAGTCGTTATGGACGCGGCTATACGCAAGATATAAAACATACCAATTTCGCCTATAAAACTTATGCCGCCTATGTGTTGTCACGGGTTAATCAGGTCTCATTAGGTACATTACGAACCCTGTTTAAACATCATCATAAAGAAGCAAAATCGGCATTACCACTTACTCATCTGGGGATTGCCTTGTTTAATCAAGGCGATAAAGTCAAAGGTGAAGAAGCCATTCTTATGGGGTTGAACAAACCACGAAATGACACTCTTTATTTAGGGGATTATGGCAGTCAATTAAGAGACATCAGCTTAATTACCTATTTATTAAATAAACATTCAATTTTACCCAAGCGTGCCAGCGGTCTCATTTTTTCCTTAAGTGATAAATTGGGCAGTCGAGACTATTTAAGCACGCAAGAACGAAATTCACTGTTTAGAATGGGGGTTTTATTACAGAGTAAGCCGCAAGCAACATGGCAAGGTCAGTTAGTCCTCGGCGATAATGAGGCAGGACAGCTTATAAAACAAAAAGGCATGTATCGGAAAAACTTCCAAAGCCATACGGTTCCAAACGTGATTAATTTTAGTTCACAAACGAATAATCCACTTTATATGAGCTATCAGTTGCAAGCCTATCCAACTGAATCGCCTGCGACTAAAATGGATCTGATGCAAATTGAACGGGTTTATTATAACCTTCAAGGGCAATCCATCGACTTAGAAACCATTCGTACAGGTCAAGTGGTGCTAGTCCATCTTTATATAACCGCGCATCAGCAACGTTTTAAAGATGCCCTTGTGGTGGATTTAATTCCTGCGGGCTTTGAAATTGAAAACCAAAACCTTGCGCATAATTTAAAAATAGAGTCGTTTAAAATTGGTAACCTAAGCATTGAGCAACTGCAAAA
>JAGLBU010000101.1 GCA_023146575.1 Methylococcales bacterium | reverse complement strand
CCTTAAGTTATTTAGGCGCAGAACGTGCGATTCCAAATTATAATGTGATGGGGGTTGCAAAAGCCAGTTTAGAAGCGAATGTTCGTTATATGGCAGTGGCATTAGGGGCAGAAGGAACGCGGGTTAATGCGGTGTCAGCCGGCCCGATTAGAACCCTCGCCTCAGCAGGGATTCAAAATTTTAAATCTATGTTGAGTAAAGCCGCCGATACCGCGCCGTTAAAACGGAACGTATCCATTGATGAAGTGGGCAATGTTGCCGCTTTCTTATGTTCTGATTTAGCCTCAGGTATTACCGGTGAAATTACCTATGTTGATTGTGGCTATAACATTGCTGGGATTGCCGCCAGCTAAGACGGTAAATGCAGAGATGCACGCTCGGTCTCTGCTTTTTTATTTATTCATCGTCCGTGTCGTCATCAGGCTTAGGCGCAACCGCTTCTTTTCGAAGAACTACAATAGTTTTGCCATGGGCGGTAATGAGTTTTTTAAGCTCTAGCTCTTTCAAAACACGCCCTGCCACTTCGCGCGAACAACCGACTAAACGACTCAATTCTTGCCGTGTTATTTTAAGTTGTACCCCATGTTCGTGCATTTTAGCATCGGGTTCTGCGGATAAATCCAATAAGGTTCGTGCAATCCGACCTTCAACATCCATAAACGCTAAATCACGAAAATTTCGACTGGTTAAAATAAGACGATCGGCCAATTGTTTCCCTACCATAAATAAAATATCAAACGCATCCGTTGCTAAATCAACTTTTAACAAATGCCTTAAGCGTGTGTGATCAATTTCGGCTAATTGACAATGACAGCGGGTTTTAATATTCACCATACGGCTATCGGTTTTATTAAAGATACCAATTTCACCAATAAACTGACCTTCATGTAAATAAGCATAAATTAATTCACGTCCATCTTCATCGCCTGTTGTACCAACGGAAACCGAACCCTTAATAATAAAGTAAAGTTTCTCGCTACTGTCCCCAACATGGATAAGGGTAGTCTTAGGCGGATAATTTTTTATATGACAATAATGTAAAAAATTTTGCAACGCGGGATTTGTATCGGGGTAATTAACAGCAATAGCCATAGAATCAGTCCTTGTCTTTGGAGGTATTATTTACGCGTTTTTGTGTGGAGTATTATGGCGCATAAAACGGAATCAATCAGATCTTAAAACTCAATCTTTGTTTACTTTACCCTATCTCATACTGTGAACTCAATACGCATAGATAAATTAATTGCATTAACGTGTTTTGTCAGCGCACCAATCGAAATATAATCAACCCCCGTTTTAGCAATTTCAGCAATATTTTTTAAATTAATATCGCCTGAAGCTTCTAATTTTATCGAAGGGTTATTCATAAAAACCGCTTTTTCGAGCATTGAAATTGAAAAATTATCCAGCATGATTCGATCGGGTTTGGCGGTAATTGCTTGGGTTAATTCGTCCATTGATTCCACCTCAACCTCAATCATTACAGTGGTTTGTTCACGCGCTTTTTTAACTGCTTTTTCAATAGAGCCTGCCGCGAGAATATGATTTTCTTTAATTAAAACCGCATCATAAAGCCCTATTCGATGATTTAAACAGCCCCCACACCGGACCGCATATTTTTGAGCCTTGCGTAAACCTGGGATAGTTTTTCGAGTATCCAACACCTGTGTTTTCGATTCTAAAATAGCATCCGAATAGGCTTTAGATTGGGTCGCGGTTGCCGATAAGGTTTGTAATAAATTTAAGGCCGTGCGTTCACCTGTCAATAAGCTTTGCGCATTGCCTTCTAATTGACATAAAACCGTATTTTCTTTCACGGAATCAGAATCTTTATGTTGCCATTGAATCTTTATATCCGAGTTTAGTTGTTTAAAAACCGCATCAAACCAAGCTTGACCACATAATACCATCGGCTCCCTTGTGATGACGGTCGCAGTCGCGGTTTTATTTTTATCAATAAGCAAGGCAGTCACATCGCCTGAACCAATATCTTCTTCAAGAAAATGGCGAATGTCGACAGAATTTGGTTGATTTGTCATAAGTTAAGAGTAGTTTGATGCGTTATAAAATGAAAAAAAGTGACTTTATTGTGGTAACATTTTTTTTAAATAAATCCAAATTTTATCCAAAATAATAGATTGCGCTTGGGCATTTGGGTGTAGACCGTCTGCCTGTCTTAATTTAGGGTTTAACATTATTTCATCAAACACAAACGGGATAAGCGCAATATTACGTTCTTTGGCGATTTGTGAAAAAAGTTTTTTAAACATATCCGTATAGCGTATGCCATAATTAGGTGGAAGCGCCATACTGAGCAATAAAACCCTTACTTTTTGTTGTTGACAGCGTTGAATAATCATCGTTAAATTTTGCTTAATCAGCTTAGGGGATAAACCTCTTAAGCCATCATTTGCCCCCAGCTCTAGAATCAACAATGAGGGGTTATGATTTTTTAAAATCCCATCAATACGCGCCAAACCGCCTGTTGTGGTTTCCCCGCTGATACTTTCATTAATAATATGATATTCTTCTTGGGTTTGATTTAATTTTTTTTGTAATAAATGCACCCAACCTTGCTCAATTGCCATTCCGTGGCTCGAACTTAAACTATCGCCTAAGACAACAATCTTGGGGTTTGCTAAAATAGCCGATGAACTTATCAATATTATCACAGCCCATATAATTTTAAACATGTCTCAATCTCCGGTGAACCCAGTAGAAAATCTTATTATTGAAGCAAAAGAGTTGAGTAAAAGCGTTTTTAACGCTCATACGAAATTGCATATTCTATCAGGCATTAATTTAAAAATTCAATCAGGGGAAAGTCTCGCTATTATAGGGGAATCTGGCTCAGGAAAATCGACTTTATTAGGTTTGCTTGCAGGTTTAGACACGCCAACAACGGGTCATATTGATATTAAAGGACAAAATATCACCTTGTTAAATGAAGATAAACGCTCTGTAATTCGCAATGAACTCATTGGTTTTGTGTTTCAATCGTTTCAATTATTACCCAACTTAACCGCACTGGAAAATGTCATGCTGCCGTTAGAATTAAGAGGTGATGATGACGCAGAAGCAATAGCTA
>JAGLBU010000100.1 GCA_023146575.1 Methylococcales bacterium | reverse complement strand
CCTTAGCACGGGCTTTTGTCACTCGCCCTGCAATTTTATTTGCCGACGAACCGACAGGAAATCTTGATAGCCGCACGGGCAAACAAATTATTGATTTATTATTTACCCTCAATCAAGAACAACACACCACTTTAATTTTAGTCACACACGATAAAGCCTTGGCTACCCGTTGTCAGCGCACCATTATTTTACGAGAAGGACAACTTGTATGACACGTTCATCTCTAGCACTTAAGCTTTTATGGCGTGAAGGTCGCTCTGGCGAACTGACTATTTTATTGGTCGCCCTTATTATTGCTATTAGCAGTTCCACCGCCGTAAATTTATTTACCGACCGTTTACAGCAAACCTTTACCTATCAGGCCGCTGAATTTTTAGCGGGGGATTTGGCGATTTCATCGTCTGAATCTTTACCAACGGTCTGGGCTTCAAAAGCTAAAAAACATCATCTAAAACAGGCTGAAACGGTTGAGTTTTCAACCATGTTGGTCGAAAATGAACAGCTATTATTGGTGGGTATAAAAGCGGTTAGTCCACTGTATCCGTTACGAGGACAATTAAAAAACACTCAAACAAACTATACAGATGAAAAAATTAGTAAAACCCCGCCTCAACGCGGCAATGTGTGGGTAGATGCGCGTATATTATCCGCCTTAAAATTAAGTATTGGGGATTCGATCACCATTGGTATCAAAAAACTGACTATTACCTCAATCATAACCTACGAACCCGATAAGCGTGGGGATATGTTTAGTTTATCGCCTAGGGTTTTGATGAGTACGCTGGATCTTGCGGCGACCCGTGTAATTCAAGCGGGAAGTTATGTGCATTATTTCACTCAATTTATAGGTGATGAATCAGACTTAACCGCATTTAAAAGTTGGGGTAAGAAACAACTCAGCCCTTCTCAGCGTATTATGGATATTTACCAAGACCGTCCAGAATTGAGTAGTGCCTTAAAAAACACTCAATATTTCTTAAATTTATCCAGCATCATCGTTATTTTAATTTCAGGTATTGCCATTGCCATGGCGACACACCGTTATACCGAGCGCCATTTTAATACCTCCGCTATTTTACGTTGTTTGGGCTATACCCAAAGTCAAATATTGTCCTTATACGGTTATCAATTTTTATATTTAGGACTGCTTGCAAGTGTTATCGGCTGTGGCTTAGGCTGGTTAGGTCAACAACAATTATTCCATTTACTGCGATCCTTATTTCCCGCAAAAGTCGCCTCCCCCCACCTTTTTGCGATGATGTCAGGTTTTTTGATCGGCTTTGTTATTTTAGCTACTTTTGCACTTCCACCTTTATTGCGGCTTAAAAAAGTCTCAGCGCTTAGGGTTTTGCGCCGTGAATTAGAGCCAATGCCAACCAGCGCATGGTTAATTTATGGTGCTGCTTTTTTCTTGATGAGTTTTTTTCTTTGGCACTATACCCAAAATTATTTAACCGCACTTTTACTCTTAAGCGGTGCGACAGTGGTTATTTTGCTCTTAGGAACGACGCTTTATCTAGCCATGCTCAA
>JAGLBU010000010.1 GCA_023146575.1 Methylococcales bacterium | reverse complement strand
CGTGGCTTGAACCTTAACCAGTTTTAATAAAGAACTATCCATAAGGCGATGATTATCTCGTATGAATAATGACAACATTAAGTTTCGTGTTTTAGCATCTGGGTCTTGCAAGACAAGGGATATAATATCTATTTTAAGTGCGTACAGTTGCCTCAGCGCCTTATAACGAATATTAGATTGACGATGACTGGTTAATTTTTTGAGAAAAAGAAGGCTTGTTTTATCATTTTGCAACGTTAGTAAAGGGATTAAATGCAAAATAATAGTGTCATTAAGCATTTTTTTTTGTGTGATTAAAGGCTTAATAGCGTGTAGAATTTCACGGGAATTAATCGCCACAGAATCTTCTTTTAAGGCACTTATACTGAATAATGCTTGAAGTCTCAACGTTATAGGAATATTTTCAAACGGCTTAAAACCTTGAGTAAAATGAGCTAATAACGTAGGGAAATTATTGGGGTTTAATCGTTTTAATGCCACCAATAGGGACGCATAAACGTCAGCAGAGTGGCTAGGAGATTGAAGTTGCTTCAACAATGGTTTAATAGCTATATTTTCACGAATAAGTCCTAAAGCACGGGCAATCTGAGCAACTACTTTTTGGTTTTTATCCTTTAAATGTTTGATAAGGGGCAGAACGGCGCGAAATTTTTCAGCTTCTGCTAATGCGTAAATGGCAGCAATTTGAACATCAGGATTAACATCGTCTAGTAATCGAATTAAAAACGGGACGGCTAAATATTTTCGATAAACCATTGCCTCTTCTTCTTGGAAGAGAAACTGAAAGCAATTTGCTGTGGTTATTTTTACCGCATTATTTGAGTGATTCAATTGCGCTAATAACCAACGACTGGTGGTTTCATCTTCATAATGGCATAAAGATTTTATAGCCGCTTTTACCGTAGAGGTTTCTTGATGCTCTAAAGTTTTAATCAACAAAGCCATTATTTTTGGGTGTGAATAGGCGCTTAAAAACTCAATGACCTTAGGGGATATATCTGAAAATAAGGCGTTAATTCGAGGAAGGGATTTTTCAAGCCCCTGTTCACGAATAAGTAATTTAAGCGATAATATTTTTACATTAAGTGAACGTTTTATAATTGGGAACTTTTTTTGTTTAGCCCGATTAAGGGTATGAATTGGCTCAATTCCCTTGTGTTGTTGAACCTTAATAAACTGATTAGGGGCAATATCGTTAAATGTTTCAAGATGATCCTCTGGCCACTCAATTTTTAGAGATTTAACCTGAGATTCTTGCCCTAAACCAAATAAAATACGTCGATCACTGTCGGATAAAAAACTATTTCCTGCTGAAACTATTCGCATTTGTTGCGATTTTTCTGTGGTGAGATAAACCTTTGCACCAATAGCGTCTCGATTATGAGAATCTCCAACAAGCTTAACCCCGAGCCAATTATTTTTAGTCACGGTATCGTTGCGTAATAATTGTCCAAGATCATTATTATTGGCAATATAAATATCCATATCACCATCATTATCAAAGTCGGCAAAAACAGAGCCTCTTGACGATTGGCTATGACTAAAAGCCGTGCCTGCTGAAACTTGGGTATTTTGAAAAGTGTACCTGCCCGTATTAAGCCAAATCTGATTTGGCTGACCTAGTGGAATATGGTTCACATCCGCATCAGGTATTAAAAAACCTGTTGCCATAAAAACATCCAATAAGCCATCATTATTAAAATCATAGCCGCCCATCCCCCAGCCATTCAAGAGTGTGGTTGAACTATGGGCAAGATTCCACTTTCTAGCCGCAGGGATAAACCCTTTCTTTTTAGCCAATAACAATGAAATATTATTCACCTGATTGCTATTTATGATCAGATCAGATTGCAGGTTATTATCGAAATCCCCATAAATAAAATCGTGCGAGGGCAGTCCTCGTAATAACATCGATTGCGTTGATTGCTGTTTAAAATGCTTTCCTTGTTGGTTCAGCCATAACTGGTCAGCACCACTGCCTAAATCGTTGGTAATCAATAAATCCATATATTGATCGTGGTTCACATCCACCCATTGAGCTGATAAACTTCGACCAGAGCTATTTCCCAGCCCCATTTCTTCGGTAACTTCTTTAAAGGTTAAATTACCTACATTTTTATAGAGTTTGTTACCCACAGAATCAAATAATTGAGGCTTAAAAGGAATATTTTTATCGAAACTAAACCGACTATTGCCTTCATAGGTTGAAGCGCCTTTTTTAAACTGAATATAATTGGCAATATAAAGATCCAACAAACCATCCTTATCAAAATCAGCAACGGTTGCAGATGTTGACCAGTTTTTACCCGTGATTCCCGTTGTTTTCGTTATATCAGTAAAGGTGTTATCCCCATTATTACGATAAAAAATATTTTCCCCCTTATTGGTAATCACCAAATCCTGATCGCCATCATTATCAAAGTCTGCCGTCACACAGCCCATACCCCAAGAGGATTTTTCCAGTCCCGTTACCCGCGTAACTTTTTTAAAATGCTGACCATCCATATTTTTAAATAATTGATG
>JAGLBU010000001.1 GCA_023146575.1 Methylococcales bacterium | reverse complement strand
AAGCGAACTTTCGCATTAACAAGTTGTTAGCCACAAAAGAAGTCCATAAATGTTATCTGAATTAGAAAAAATACCTGAGGTAAATAAAGAGTCTTTATTAGTTTATACTCGGCTTTGGCAATTAGAAAAATGGCTCAGAGAAATGGTTTATATTGAGTTAAAGTCTAAGAAAGGAAGAAATTGGATAAAATTTAAAACTACTGAGAACAAGTATGAAGCAGATAAAAAACTTCAACACATGCCAACTTCAGATAAAAATCCATTAAGTTATTTAACTTTTTCAGAGCTAACAAAATACATTAATAATAATTGGGAGTTATTTTCAATGTATTTACCTCCCCAAAATTTATGGGAAGCGAAGTTAGAAGAAGTTGTACACATAAGAAATAGGATTGCACACTATAGGAAAGGACACTCTGATGACCTGAATAGGTTACTTCAATTGATGAGAGATATTGATAATGGTTTTTGGCGGTTTTGTACAAGCTACAATAATGTGTACCCAATACTTCCTCAAGATAGAAATCCTGTTACAAAAAAATATGTTGAATTAGACCCTTTTGCATATAAGCAGGTTGGTGATAAAGAATGGGCAATGTTTGGAATTGCACCAGAAAGTTTACGTTATATGGTTTCTGTAAATGTAAGTAATAGGGAGTGGGCAGAAAAAACCGAACAAATTGATACTACTGTCGGTTATATTTACGATGTAAAAATAATAATGCGGAAAGAAAATCGTTTTGATTATAAAGTTTTTTTAGAAAGAACAGTATCAATTCATTCAGAAGTTTTACATTTTTGTTTGGATGCTTTTTCTAATTCAATAAGAGTTACAATACCTGCAAAAATAGGGAATGAAAAAGTAATTGAAATGATTGATGTTTTAATAGAGGAAGTAGAGTATTCAATGACTCAAAGTAGTTTTGTAAATACTGATAATTTATTTGTTCAAGCATTATCGGAAGAGTGGCCTGAATATGTATTAGGACCTAAAAACCCTTTAACTTTTCTTGACCCTTCAATGCCTTGTTCATTTTTTAATGCTTAAAAAAGTGGCTAACAATCAAATCCACTTGACCGTAAAAAGCGTCAGACTTTTCAACACGCGCCGACCTGCTACTTTTAGCCGCACGCTGATTTTGGCGTTATGTTTTAAAATCCATTCATAGAAAGTTGTATTCCTATATGCTATCATTTTATCCATGATAGTGACAATGGATACAAACGTCTTATTAGCAGCACACATAAGTGAATCTGGCGCATCGCATAAAATTCTTCGGCTCATCATAAATGAAAGAATTGATCTTGCTTTATCAACGCAAATATTACTTGAATATGATGATGTTCTTAAAAGTGAGGAAATTCTTAAACTTACGAAACTAAATACCGAACAAATTGAAGATGTACTTGATTTATTGGTTCTTTTAGCACAAAAACAAAAAATATATTACAGACTTCGACCAAACCTCAGGGACGAAAATGATAATCTATTTGTTGAATGTGCATTTGCTAGTAAGAGCAAGTATCTCATTACCTCAAATATTCGTGACTTTAATGGTGGTGAGCTGAGAGATTTCGAATTTAAGGTATTAACACCAAAAGATTTCTATCAAATGTGGAGAAAAAATTATGAGTAAAACACAAGTTGTTACTTTAAGAATTCCTGTTGATTTGAAGGCTAGGTTAGAAAATGAAGCGCACATTCAAGGTGTTTCAATGAATAATCTTGCGAACTATATGCTTACAACACAAATTAGCCAAATAGAGGTGCTTTCTGCTATTGAGGTAAGAATATCTAGAAAAAATATTTCCTCTTTAAGAAACAAAGTTAATAAGGTGCTTGATTCGGTGCAAAAAAATTATGATATACCTGAGTGGGATAAAGTACATTAGAATGATATTGTATCTAGGAAAAAACATAATCGGGTAGCCAAGGGTATCTCTACCCTCAGCCTCCCACAACACCCAATCAAAGAGATTAGATCAATTAACAATGATCTTTCTAACGCAGGCAATTATGGTGGCTTTTTCGGTTTTCCTGCGGCTAATAATTGCTGATATTTTGCTTTAAAAACAGGGTTTGATTGTATGGCTGACATCATTGCCATGAACAAAACGGTTCTGACTTAGTAACACCCGCCCTTTATTGATCGCCTACTTTAAAAGCTTCCGCTTTCTCGATTAATCGGTGCAATTCCGACTAAAGCGGCGGCTTGTTTAGCACTAATTAATTCCAATTCAGGTAGTCACTGAATCAAGTATTATTAGTGTTATAATAAAACAAGCTTACTCAAAAAAAATTGAAGCGCAAATGCTTAATTTTTATAATATCCTCTCCAAAAAAGATCGCCGTCGTTATGCCGCTTCATCAAAATCTAAAATAGATTTACGATCAAGTTATTTAATGAATTTCACCCTTTTCAACTTCATAATAATAATTGCCCCAATTATGACTCTATGAATCAAGATTTATTATCACAGACGGTTTATGATGGATTCCCTTAGCTTTGCAATGTAAAATTATCCCCGTTAAAAATGAATCAAAGAAAGTATTATGCCATTGTGCCTGCGGCTGGAGTCGGTAAACGAATGCAGGCGAATAAACCCAAGCAATATTTGCTCTTATTGGGTAAAACTGTGATTGAGCAAACTTTACAGGCTTTATTAAAAACTGAGGTTTTTTCTACCATCGTCGTGGCCGTCTCAAAAGAAGACCCGTATTGGGAAAATTTAGCCATTGCTCAAAACCCAATGGTCATACGGGCAAATGGTGGAAAAGAACGCGCTGATTCGGTATTGTCCGCTTTACATGCCATAAAAGATCAGGCTCATGAGGATGACTGGGTGTTAGTGCATGATGCCGCTCGCCCTTGTGTCAGTGTTGATGAAATACAGCGGCTTATTTCAGCCTTAAAAGACCAACGTAATGGCGGTATTTTAGCCCTGCCATCGCACGATACCTTAAAACAGGTTAAAAATAATACCATTGAAAAAAGTATTGATCGAAGCACCATTTGGAAAGCTTTAACCCCGCAAATGTTTCGTTATGGGGTTTTAAAAAACGCATTGAAGCAAACTGAAGGCGATCCTCGTATTACGGATGAAGCCAGTGCCATCGAATTATGTGGTAAGCAGGTTAAAATAGTTGAAGGGGCGAGTGAAAATATAAAAATCACCCGTCCAGAGGATTTGGCATTAGCAGAATTTTATTTGGAGAGACAACGTGATTAGAGTTGGACAAGGGTACGATGTACACCGTTTTGAAGCAGGCAGTGAAATTATTTTAGGCGGTGTAACGATTCCGTATATCAAAAAACTTGAAGCCCATTCAGATGGTGATGTAGTATTACACGCTTTATGTGATGCGTTGTTAGGGGCAGTGGCGTTAGGTGATATTGGTCGACATTTCCCTGATACCGATCCTGAATTTAAAGGTATAAATAGTCGTCTTTTATTGCGTCATGTGTATAAATTAGTGCGAGAAAAAGGCTATCAACTCATTAATGCTGATATAACCATTATTGCTCAAGCGCCTAAAATGGCACCTTATATCCAAACCATGTGCGGTAATATTGCTGAGGATTTAAATCTAGCGATTGATGCCATTAACATAAAAGCCACCACCACTGAAAAATTAGGCTTTGAAGGTCGTAAAGAAGGGATTGCCGTGCAAGCGATTGTCTTAATTGAGTCCTAAATTTTGACACAATCTTTCACGTTACCTCGCTGGGAATATGCCTATGGAGCACCGAGTGCGACAGGGATTATTAAAACCAAAGTCGATGATTTTGTGGTTGAAGAACAATTGCCCTTTAAGCCTGATGGGGTAGGGGAACATGCGTTCGTACACATTGAAAAATGCGGTGAAAATACTGAATATGTCGCCCGTGCCTTAGCGCGAATTGCAGGGGTTCGGCAACGTGATATTGGCTTTGCGGGTTTGAAAGATCGTCATGCACGTACCACCCAATGGTTTAGTGTGTGGTTGCCAGGGAAGCAAGATCCTGATTGGCGTGAAATTGAAACCAATGCAATTAAAATTTTACAAACCAGCCGTCACAGTCGTAAATTAAAACGTGGAGCATTAGCTGGCAATCAGTTTCAAATTACCGTGCGAAATTTTTCAGGTGATCAAAATGTCTGTGAACAACAACTTAAAAAAATAAAAT